>PIVQ01000467.1 GCA_003354055.1 Desulfobacteraceae bacterium
CATATCATCTATTCGGAATCCAGGTGACAGCGGGCAAATCTTCCGGAGGCGATCTCACGACGTTCCGGGGCTGTCTGCCTGCAGACGTCCATGACATGGGGGCAGCGTGGGTGGAAGTGGCAGCCGGTGGGTGGGTCCAGGGGGGAAGGGATTTCGCCTTCAAGAGGGGCGAAGTTCACCCCCCGTTTGTCCAGCCGGGGCACCTCGTTGAGCAGAGCCTGTGTGTAGGGATGGAACGGCTTGTCGAATAGGTCGTCCACAGAAGCCGACTCCACGATACGGCCCAGGTACATGACAGCAATACGATCTGAGATATGTTCCACCACGCCGAGATCATGGGAGATGAACAGACAGGTCAGATTGTTCTGTTCGCGCAAATCCATGAACAGGTTAAGGATCTGCGCCTGGATGGAAACATCCAGGGCGGCCACGGACTCGTCGCAGACCAGGCATTCCGGCTGTACCGCCATGGCGCGGGCGATGCCGATGCGCTGGCGCTGGCCCCCGGAAAACTGGTGGGGATATCGGTTTTTGTAGCTGGGGTCCAGCCCGCACTGTTCCATGACGGCGTCCAGGTAGGTGGTAAGTTCCCTGGAGGTGGTCAGGTTGTGGTAGAGCGGGGCTTCCCCGATGATCTGGCGCACCCGTTTGCGCGGATTCAGGGATGCGAAGGGATCCTGGAAGATCATCTGGACGTTGACGGCGTAGTCGAGCCGTTCCTTATGGGTCATCCCGGCCACGTCTTGGCCTTTGTAGAAAACTCTGCCAGACGTCAGGGGGAGTATGCCGCAGATCATGCGGCCGAGGGTGGATTTGCCACAGCCGGATTCACCCACCAAGCCGACCACTTCGCCGGGCTTGATGTAGAGGTTGACGTTGTCTACGGCCCGGACCCGCTCTTCGGAGATACCGGCCCCGAGGACGCGGGCGATTTTGGCGGCAAAGTCCAGGTTCTTTTCAAATATGCGGCTGACGCTCTCGCAACGGATGAAGGAAGTTTGGGTGTCGCTCATATTTTCTTCTAACCCTCCTGTGCCTGTGTGGGTTGGCCGGGATGAAAACAGCGCACCTTCCGGCCGTCCCCGGAGACAGACACGGCAGGCATTTCCAGGCATGCTTCCGAGGTTCGGGGGCAGCGCATGCGAAAGGGGCAGCCCCGTGGCAGGTTGATCAGGGACGGGGTCATGCCGGGAATCTGGTAGAGCCGTTCACCCCGCTTGTTGCGGCTGGGTACCGAGCCGATGAGGCCTTCGGTGTAGGGATGGAGCGGTGCATCAAGCACTTGCTGGACCGGGCCTTCCTCGATGATGATGCCCGCGTACATGACTGCCACGCGATGGGCCAGCCCGGCGATTACGGTCAGATCGTGGGTGATCCACATCAGGGCCATGTCCGTCTTGCGGCAGAGCTTTTGCATTTCCGAAAGAATCTGGGCCTGGATGGTCACGTCCAGGGCTGTGGTGGGCTCGTCCGCAATGATCAGGTCCGGGTTGTTGAGCAGGCCTATGGCAATGGCCACCCGCTGTCGCATGCCCCCGGAGAACTGATGCGGGTAGGCCTTGATCCGCTCTTTAGGCGAAGGGATGCCCACCTGTGCCAGGGCCTGGATGGACCTGTCCCGCGCAACTTTCCGGCTCACCCTCTCATGGGCGCGGATGGCCTCCATCATCTGGGTGTCAATGCGCAGGACCGGGTTAAGGGTCATCATGGGGTCCTGGAAGATCATGGCGACCTCGTTTCCCCGGAAGGTACGCCATTGGGCCTCGGTCTGCGCCGTAAGCTCCCGGCCCTTGAAACGTATGGAGCCGCCGGCGATTCTGCCGGGGTGGTCCACAAGTCCCATGATGGAAAAGCCGGCGACTGACTTGCCTGAACCGGATTCGCCCACAATGCCGATAACCTCACCCTTGTTGATGGTCAGAGAGATGTTGTCCACGGCTTTGACCACGCCTGCCCGGGTGTAGAAATAGGTCTTAAGTTCTTTTATTTCAAGTAGTGGTGTGCTCATCGTTTCAACCTCGGATTCAAGACGTCACGCAAACGATCCCCCACCAGGTTGATGCAGACAATCAGGACCAGCAAGGCCACGCCCGGGTAGACGCTGATCCAGTAATAGCCGCTTTGCAGGTATTTAAAGCCGTTGGCGATGAGCAGTCCCAGGGAGGGTTTTGTGATGGGCATGCCCAGGCCTAGGAAAGAGAGGGTCGCTTCCAGGGAAATGGCAAACGCCACCTTGACCGTGGAGATGACAATGAGTTCAGGGGTGCAATTGGGCAGCACTTGGCCGAACATGATACGGTGCCGGGGCAGGGCCAGGCATTTGGCTGCCTCCACGTATTCCTTCCTGCGCTCCACCAGCACGTTGCCGCGAATGACCCGGGCATAGTAGGCCCACTGCACTATGACCAGGGCTAGGATGATTTTGTCAATCCCCTTGCCGAGGATGGCGAGCAGGATCAGGGCCACCAGGATCGCCGGAAAACTGAGCTGCAGGTCCACCGTACGCATGATAAAGCTTTCCGTCCTGCCCCCCACATACGCGGCCCACAGGCCGATGACCGCGCCCAGGACCAGGGCGATGAAAGTGGACAGGACCCCTACCCCTAAGGAGATGCGCAGCCCGTAAAGGATGGCACTGAGCATGTCCCGGCCCTGGCTGTCCGTGCCCAGGACGTAGGTTATAGATTCATCCATGGACTTGGATCCGGGTTTCAGCTTTCCGTCCATGATGTCAATGACCATCAGATCATAGGGGTTCTGGGGGGCCACCCAGGGGGCCAGCAGGGCCAGGGCCACGATGACTGCCAGCACAATGAAACCGATGGTCGAGGTGCGGCTTTCAAAAAATTCCTTTGCCGACTGCATGAACAGGGATTCGTCTTGGGTTGCCATGCTTCCTCCTAACGCTCGTCGCCCAGGCGGACCCGGGGATCGAGGATCGAGTAGGTCAGATCCACGAGCAGGTTGATGAAGATGAACATGGTCACCGTGATCAGCAGGTAGGCGACTATGATCGGCCGGTCCAGGACCCCGATGGAGTCAATGACCAGTTTGCCCATGCCGGGCCAGGCAAAAATGGTTTCGGTGACCACGGCAAAGGCGATGAGATTTCCCAGTTCCATGCCCAGCACCGTGATCACCGGGATCATGATGTTTTTCATGATGTGCAGCCCGATGATCCGGGTTTTGGACAGCCCTTTGGCCCGGGCAAACTTGACGTAATCCATCTGGAGGTTCTCCTGCACCCCTGCGTGGCTGAGGCGGATGGCCAGGGATGTCTTGAAAAGAGCGAGATTGGACGCAGGCAGGATCAGGTAGGACAGCCCCTCCCAGGAGAGAAAGCTGACCTGCAGACCTAAAAATTCGGTGGTGGGCCCCCGCCCGCCCGACGGCAGCCAGCCCAGGTAGACGGAGAATGCAATGATCAACATCAGCCCGACCCAGAAGGTGGGCAGGGAAAAACCGAGGATGGAAAAGCGTATGATGTTTCGGCCAATCCAGTTGTTGTGCTGGATACCGGCCACCATCCCTAAGGGGATGCCTAGGAACACAGCCATGAACATAGCGACGAATGCGAGCTCAAGGGTGGCGGGGAGCCGGTCAAGAATGATCTTTAGTGCCGGCTCGTTGTACACAAAGGAGTTTCCGAAATTACCCTGTAGCGCGCCCTTGAGAAAAACAAAATACTGTTCCCACAGGGGCCTGTCCAGGCCCAGCTCCTTGACGGCTCTGATGTACTCCGCCTCTGTAGCGTCGGGCGCGATGAGAATGTCGATGGGGTTGCCGATATAAAAGACACCGACAAAGACCAGTATCGACATCACCAGCAACACCACCACGGTCTGGGTGCTCCTGCGGATCAGGAAAGCAAGCATTGGAATCCTTAGGTGCTTAAGGTTAAAGGGGATACGTCGGCGCGTATCCCCTTAGGGTTATTAAAGCGTAGTAACCTTGGTCTACTTCGATTTGATCTCGTGGGGCAGGGTGTAGGCATCGGTACGGCCGTTGTAGGTCAACCCCTTTTTGGTGCCCCAGATCGAAACCTGGAAGTGAATGGGGATGATGCCAAGTTCGCTCATGCCGATTTCCACGGATTTGACCAGCAGTTCGTTGTGCTTGGCTGTATCCACGGTCTCCAGGGCCTTTTCCAACAGGCTGTCCACTTGCGGGTTGGAGTATCGGCCGCGGTTGGACTTGCCGTAACCGCCGTCCTTGTCATAGGTGTGGAGCAGGGATTTCACGCAGTTAGAATGTTCACCCGTGTCAGTGGCCCAGCCAACGAGCATCAGGGAGAATTCAAGAGCGGAAGCCTTGCCGAAGTAGACAGCCTTGGGCAAGGTGCTCACTTCGGTCTTGATGCCGATTTTGGTCAGCATCTGGGCAATGGCCTGGGCAATGTCTGCATCATTGACATAACGGTCATTGGGACCGTGGATGGTTACCTTGAAGCCTTCGGGGTACCCTGCTTCGGCCAGGAGGGCTTTGGCGCCTTTAGGATCGTACTTCTCTGGCATGAGGGTTTGGGATGTCCCTTCATATCCGTCGGGCAGCATCTGGGATGCAGGGATGGCCAGGCCTTCCATGATGTGGGCAACGATACCTGGACGGTTGATGGCTTTTGAGATGGCTTTGCGCACACGCAGGTCACGGTAGGGGTTCTTGATCTTTTCCCCGTTGTTGCCGAAGACCATGGGGGTGTATTCGCGGTCCGTGTCAATGTGCAGGTAAATCAGACGGGTGGAGGAGGATTTGGACAACTCGACGTTTGGGGCTTCCTCCAGGTGTTTTACGTCTGCCGGCGGAACAAAGTTGATCAGGTCCACGTCGCCGGATTTCAGGGCGGCCACCCGAGTGCCGTCGTTGGAGATGGGACGGACAACGATCTTGGTCCATTCGGGTTTTTCACCCCAGTAGTTTTCGTTACGCTCGTAAATGAGCTTGTCGCCTCGGGCCCATTCCACAAGTTTGTATGGGCCGGTGCCGACGGCGGCTGCACCGGAGTTGAAGTCTTCGGTGGCCTTGCCTTCGGCTGCTTTTTTGGAAACAATGGCAAAAGAGGCAAAATCACGCGGGGTCAGGGGTGCTGGTGTTGCGGTGTGGATGCGTATGGTATGGGCATCTATGATTTCAACCTCCTTGACGGCAACCACGGCGCCGGCAAAGGAGGAGGGAGAATTAGGTACGTTTGGGATGCGCTCGATGGTGAACTTCACGTCTTCGGCAGTGAAGGGGGAGCCGTCGTGGAAGGTAACGCCTTTTCGCAGATTGAATTCCCAGGTGGTGTCGTTGATGGGCTTCCAGGACTCGGCCAGGCCGGGGTACATCTTCTGTTTGTGGTCCTGGAGGATCAGCTTGTCAAAGATGTAGAGCGCCATCTGGTTATTTTGGGTTACATTGTGGAAATGGGGGTCCAGGGAGGTCGGCTCCCCTTTCAATCCCAGAGTTAAGGTTTTGGCTGATGCAAAAGAAACGCAGAGCATCATGCACGCCAGGATTGTGAGGCCGGTCAAGATGGTTTTTTTCATGAATAGTCTCCTTATGATTTTCCGACAACGATTAAAGAAATGTTGAACTATCTATAGGATGGGACGGTGGTTTATGTCAAGAAAAGCATGGCGAATGTTTACAGGGCGGATTCAACGTCGCTCTTGCAGCGGACGCGTTTTTTTTTTGCGATCCGTTGCAAGAGCATTGTTATGTCTTTGACTTTATCAATCCTCGTTCCTGAAGATAGTCTGCAACTACCAAGGCCTTGCTCCATGCAAGAGTGCCACCCATGCTTACCGCAACAGAACAAACCTCGAAGATTTCCGCAGGTGTCGCGCCAAGTTCTATTACTTTTGAGGTTTGTGAAATCATACAGTCTTTGCAACCTGCTTGCACTGCAACAGCCATCAAAGTGAAAGGCATGATTACGCAAAATTGTGTCCGTGAAATCGGTCTTTAGACCTTTTAAATTTGGGGCAAAAATTTCTCATATGTGACGATGAAGATGAACACCACTGTCCACACCCATAATCTTTTCGATTATTATA
>PIVQ01001258.1 GCA_003354055.1 Desulfobacteraceae bacterium
TCGCTGATCAGAAAGGCGGCTGCCCTGGAATGATCGGCAATAACCTTCATGGCCACTTCCACCTCATTGGACTCATTCCGTTTTTTTCCGGCAAGTTCCCCCACCTTTTCCATAATGGGAATAAAGAGATCGGTATCATAGTTGGTGGGCACATCCTGGAGAACGGAAATGACCCGCTCAAGTCCCAGACCCGTATCAATACTGGGTTTGGGCAGCGGTGTCATGGTGCCGTCTTCACTTTTTTCAAACTGCATGAACACCAGGTTCCACAATTCCAGCCACCGGTCGCAGTCACAGCCGACGGCACAGTTGGGATCATCACAGCCGAAGGCTTCGCCCCGATCAATATGAATCTCGGAACAGGGACCGCAGGGGCCGGTGTCGCCCATGGACCAGAAGTTCTCCTCCTCGCCGAGACGGGAAATGCGCTCTTCAGGCACACCCATCTTGTCCCGCCAGATCTCATAGGCCTCATCATCATCTGTAAAAACAGAGATGTGGAGTTTTTCTTTGTCAAACCCGTAGCCGTTGGTGAGCAGATCCCAGCCGAAATCAATGGCCTCTTCCTTAAAATAGTCGCCAAAGGAGAAGTTGCCCAGCATTTCGAAAAAGGTATGATGACGGGCCGTGTACCCGACATTTTCCAGGTCGTTGTGCTTGCCGCCTGCTCTGACGCATTTCTGGGAGGTTACCGCTGTGCTGTAGTCCCGTTTTTCGTCCCCTGTAAATACCCGTTTGAACTGGACCATACCTGCATTGACAAACAATAGCGTCGGGTCGTCCTGGGGCACCAGTGAAGAGGATCTTACTTGGCGGTGGTTATGTTTTTTAAAATAGTCTAAAAAAATTTTCCTGGCTTCATTACCTGTCATATTCTTGGCTCCTGGTTTCTTACGCCCGGCGTCTGCGTCCCGGGTCCTGCTCCAAATTCATTCACTATTCACGCGCTTTTAACTACACGTTCAGCAAACTTTCCTGTTTTGATTCGCTTTTTTTGGTTTCAGGTCCTGCGAGTCCCAATTCCTGCCTGACCTTGGCCTCAATGGCATCAAAGATGTCCGGATTATCGATAAAAAAGGCCTTTACATTTTCCCGGCCCTGACCGATCCTCTCTCCGCCGAAGGAGTACCAGGATCCGCTCTTGTCAACCACATCCAATTCAACCCCCATATCCAGAAGGTCACCGGTTTTGGAAATACCCTCCCCGTACATGAGGTCGAATTCCACATTCTTGAACGGGGGGGCCAATTTATTCTTGACCACCTTAACCCGGGTCCGGTTTCCGATGACATCCTGGCCGTCTTTTATGGCAGCAGCTTTCCTGATTTCAATACGCATGGAGGCATAAAATTTCAGGGCATTTCCACCGGTCGTGGTTTCAGGATTGCCGTAGACCACACCGATCTTCATACGAATCTGGTTGATGAATACGATGGTGGTACTAGTCTTGCCAATGGTACCGGTCAGCTTTCTTAGGGCCTGGGACATGAG
>PIVQ01000468.1 GCA_003354055.1 Desulfobacteraceae bacterium
ATGACGTTGAGCCGATAGTATAAGTCCTCCCTGAAATCGCCCTTGGCAATCAAATCAATGAGATCCTTATTGGTTGCAGCGATGATCCTTGTATCAACTTTAATGACCTTGTCACTTCCCACAGGAGTGACTTCACGTTCCTGCAGGGTTCGTAACAGCTTTACCTGCATGGACATGGAGGTTTCGCTGATCTCATCCAAAAAAATGCTGCCCTTGTCAGCCTGCTTGAACTTACCGTCCTTGGCACGGTTCGCCCCTGTAAACGACCCTTTTTCATGGCCGAACAACTCGGATTCCAGAAGGGTTTCCGTGATAGCCGCACAATTAATTTTAATAAACGGCCCCTGGTTTCTGAGGCTGTTGTAATGAAGGGCACCGGCGATCAGCTCCTTGCCGGTACCGGATTCTCCGTTGATTAAGACGGTGGCATCGGTTTTGGCCACCTGGGAGATGGTCTGGATGAGTTTCTGCATTTTCTCATTTTTACCGATGATATTGGTGCAGGAAAAATTTTGTCCCAAAGTTTCTTTTAGCTGAAAATTCTCTTTTTTCAACTGGGTATGTTCAAGGGACCTTTGAATGGTAATCTTCAGTTTTTCAAAATCAAAGGGTTTGGTCAGATAGTCGTAGGCTCCTTTTTTTAAAGCATCAACCGCCGTATCAATTGATGAGAATGCCGTCATAATGATGATCGGGATAGCCGGATTGATCTTTTTGATTTCCACCAATGCCACAAGCCCGGACACCTTGATCATCTTGATATCCATTAAGACAAGGTCATAGGGTCTTTGGGCAACCATATCAATGGCGGTCTGACCGTCATCCGCTTCTGATAAGGCATACCCCCATTTATTCAGCAATGTTTTCAGCATATTGCGATGGGTCTTATCATCATCAACAATTAGAATTTCATTTTTAGGTTTAGTCATGCGTATCCATATCCCTATCTGGTAAAATGATGGAAAAAGAGGTTCCCGTACCGGGTTTGCTTTTTACTGACACCTCTCCTTTATGGGCTCTGACAATGTTATCCACAATGGCGAGCCCCAGTCCTGTTCCTGATAACTTTGTGGTGAAATAGGGTTCGAAAATATCCGGAAGCGCCTCTTCCTTGATACCTGATCCTGTATCTGAAACCGTGATCCTAACAGCGTTGTCGGAATCATCACGGGACAGCCTGATACCGAGTGTGCCCGGTCCTTCCATCGCCTGAATGGCATTTAAATAAAGGTTGAGCAATACCTGGCGAAGCCGGTCCGCATCCGCAACGATTGTCCCTGCATCATCATCTATATCGATCTCTATGGCAATCTTATGCTGTTCGGCATCGTGGGCAACTATTTTTACGGAGTCTTCAATCAGATTTTTCATATGAACAGGCTTTGCCGAGACCTGAAGCGGCTTGGCAAGTTCGACAAGTTCGCTGACCACCCGGTTCAACCGATCCACCTCTTTTGTCATCACATCGGCAATATTATAATTATCCGAATCTGTCTCAAAAATCTCTTTAAAAAAAGTGGCGTATCCTTTTAAGGAGCTCAAAGGATTTCTTATCTCATGGGCCACACCGGCAGCAAGCCTTCCAACGGCGGCAAGCCGCTTGCTCCTCTCGATTTCATCCTTCAGCAGATTCAGCTCCGTCAAATCCCTTAAAATCAATAAAGACCCGAGAGATGACCCGTCCTTATCCCGTAAAGGGCTGACCACGACATCCAGAATAACCGGGGACTCTTTTATCCCTTCAATCCAAAGCTCTTTCTCAATCAGGTTATCTTTTAAATGAATGGATTTCACAAGGTCCATCAGTTTTTCGGGCAACCCCTGCCCTGTTCCTTTCTGCGGATCTTTGGCCAGAGATAATTTGAGCACCTCGTTTGCAGCAGGATTAACAGAAAGGATCTGATCATTATTATCCAGGGCAACAAGACCAATGGGCATATTTTCCACCAGGTTGTCGGAAAAAATCTTAATCCGGGTTAAAGACGACCGTGCGGTACGATAGCGCTGAACGATAAACACAAGTATAAAGCCCGTCAGCCCGATCAGAAGCAAGATGACCGCCATCATGATGCTGTGCTGGATATCATTTTTATCGGCCAGCTCAACCGCTGTCATATCCAGTCCCACAAAAATGACGGATTTTTTATAATCAATTCCGGACTGCCAAAGCCTGTTGTTCATCTGCTGATGCATGCCCATCCATCTGGAGGACCTCATTGAGGAACCCATTTGGGGCTGCCCCCCTATGGGAGAAAACTTTTTATAGACCTCAAATACATTATTGCCCTGGTCATCTTTCTTTATACCCCAAAGGGCCTGGTCAGAGCTTAAAACTTTTTGTAAATCCACATTACGGCCATAGGGCCGGCCGACTTGTTTCCGATCATTGTGAACCAGAACAATGCCGTCTTCATTAACAATAAAAAGATAAGAAATATCTGGTAAAGAAGCCGTCTCCCGCAGCAGGTTCTCAAGGGCGGTTCTGCTCCACCCCATATTCATCATCCCGGTCCGGGTACCGGCCTCAAAGGCTTTGATCAGTGCCGTGCTCTTTTCAAAAAGCAGACGGGTGCTCTGGACTTTTTGCCGATTGATCCTGTCCAGCGTCATATAGGTAAAAATAGGAAACAGCACAATAATTGTGCCGATGAGCACAAGAGGCGGAATTCCTGTGGTAAATTTTATTTTTTTCATATGGTTTAAAAATCATAGCCTAAATTTGTAAAAGAATAAAGCCACGGATATGGATCAATCCATTGGCAACAGGCAAACACGATTTTAAGTCAACTATTTTGCGTTCGCTGTTTTTCCATATCAAGTGAATTCGAATAATAATGCCCATGAAGATGCCCATCGTTAAATCCGCGTCCAAGACCGCAGCCGCCTATAACCAGAACGATAAGCAATAGAAAAATTATACTTCCCATTAATTTAAACCTCAGCATAGATCCTCCTTTTCTTAAAAATTATTTCAGGGCTATAGAAAGCAATATGGATGCCGCCATCTGAAGTTTATTGCGAATATTGTTTAATTTGTATGGGTCAAAGGCCTGCTGAAAATTCAAACGCCCCCTTAGTTGGAAAAACCTGAACCACCTTTAGACAAAGCTTGAAGTAGCGCCCTAACTTAAAAAATGGTACTAAGAACTGGGGCAGGTCATACAGTATGCCAGAAAACACTTATTGGCTAATTATGCCTGAGGCGCCCAGCGAGAACGAGGCACCCACAGTAAAATGCATTGGTTCTTGTTATTTATGGTGAACAGTTTATAGATGAACCCAAATAGGGGAGTCTCCAGTGGCCGGTACCGGTTCCCGCGCATCTCAAAAAGAATCAGAAACAATGCTATACACCCTTGCTATATACATGTCCTTGCTATATACTTCATATAGATAGCAAATTCAATTTAAGGAGCAAGTTATGAGTTTAGGAACCGTCTTTAAAAACAATAGAACCCAAGCAGTAAGATTGCCTGTTGACAGTAGGTTCCCTGAAAAGGTGAAAAAAGTTGTTGTGCGGATTGTAGGTAAGGACCGAGTACTTTCACCTGTAGAGAATACATGGGACAGCTTTTTTCTTTCTAAGGATGGTGTGACCGATGATTTTATGAAGGAACGTGCTTCACAAGAACAATCTGAAAGGGAATCTTTCTGATGCTAAAGTACATGCTGGACACCAATATTGTCATATATGTGATTAAGCGTCGTCCGATTGAAGTATTAGATATTTTTAATGCTCATGCAGGACAGATGTGTATTAGTTCAATCACGTTGGCAGAACTATTACATGGTGTTGAAAAAAGCTCTATGGTGTCTCACAACTTACGAAAAGTTGAGGATTTTGTATCACGTCTGGAAGTCTTGTCATATGACGATAGTGCAGCGGCTCACTATGGTAACATTAGAGCGGATCTGGAGACGAAAGGTACTCCTATTGGAGTTAATGATTTGCACATTGCCGGTCATGCTCGGAGTGAATCATTAATCGTGGTTACGAATAATATGCGTGAGTTTGAGAGGGTCGAAGGTTTGCGATTAGAGAATTGGATTGAAACAAAATAAGGGACAGGCAATGAATTTAGATACGTTTGAACATAATGGCGATCCTATTGAAATATATCATAAGGTTGCTCGCAGAATCGAGCCGTAAAGGTGTTTTCTTCAATAGATCTGAAGCCATGTAAAAAAGTGAGGTTATGGAAGTTGAATGTCCAGTGTCACGACGATCTCAACTCGGAATGAGATGACTCCCGTGCCAAAGAGGCTCCCAAATATTATTCATCAAGGAATAAATGAAAAGTGATAATGAATACAGTTCTTTTTGATTTTGACGGGGTAATTGCAGATTCCCTGGATTATGCCTTCAACTGGTTCGGCTATGCTGCAGACAAGTTTGGTGTGGATCTGCCTTTTGAGGATCTGGCAGGCTTCAGAGAGTCCTTTATCGAACCTTTCCCCGAATTCTATAAATGGCTGGGGTTTGACTGGGAAGATGACAGAGAGGCGATCTATGACGCCTATATAAATTATCATGCCGCCCATCCGGTGGGCCTGGTCGACGGCATTGAGGTGGTGATTTCGGAGTTAGGCCGGAAGCCAGGGGTTAAGCTGGGGATTGTTTCATCCAATGACCAGCAGGTTTTGGAAGACAACCTCGCCCATCACGGTCTCGCCGGTTATTTCGATGTGGTGATCGGTGTCAATAAAGATCTTTCCATTCCATTGAAGCCAAATCCTGCGTCTCTGCTCATGGCCCTCTCCCAACTCGGGTCATCCCCATCTCAGGTGAATCAAATTGTTAAGTAGTTTTTTCCTTTATTCTATTTTATTTCTTAATGATATAATCTCCTCTTCTTGACGCCTCAAAAAATCTGGCATATTTGCCATTGTCTCTAAGTCGTTTTAGTCCTTTATTGAATAATTTTAACATCTCCCTATTTCTTTTAACTTTCTTGGATAAAATAAGGTGATAGACAAATTTCTGAGTAGGTTTTGAGTGGTTGGTAAATAATTGAGCATTTTCCGGTTTAAATTGTTCTTGTATCAATGAATATCCAGCATCAATATTCATTGGGAAAATTTGGATTCGTTCTTTCAACAATTTTTTGAAATTAAGTAGATCACTTGGAACACGATCTACTAAAAGTTCTCCGACTTTTTCAGCATTGTCAAATTTTTTACCATAAGTATATTTTATGGTAGCGCCAACGGTTATCCCTTTTAAGTCGTCTATGGTGTTCCAGTCGAACTTATAACTTTTAAGATGAAAAAATACATCTTTCGATATGAAAACAGGGTCGCTAAAATAAACCTCATTTTCTTTTTCCGGTGTCCTACTCCAAACAACAGAACCATCCCATTTCCCAGTTTTGACAAATGTATATGAACGTGCCCAAGGGAAAAAGCCATATTCAACGTTAATCCCTTCCGAGGAAAAAGCCGTTGTTATAATATGAGACAAAACACCATATTGTTTTAAGTTTTCTGAAAGAAATGGCCTCCACTCGCCATTCGTTATGCGAATCGTTTCTTGAGCAAAACTACTGGTTGAAAAAGTCAAAATGGCGCCAACTCCTACCAATACCAATTTGACTGTTTTTTTCATGCTCTTTTCTTTCCGGGTTTAGGTACTTCATTGAAACGATTTATTATCAGGTCAATTTGCCCTGATAAGTTGAAATTAGTTGAAAATTCAGGGAAATTTGCCTTGTGCAAATTCTATCTTTCAACTGAACTGGAGAGTAACCTTAATATTGATCCTAATGCAAGCTTAGACTTGAGCGCTATTTTGTATTTGGTTATCTAGCATCGACTGTCTTAGATGTAGTCCAGTTTTTCACACCGAAAAATGAAAAATCGCAACCAGAAGCCGCAACCCGAAAACAAAAAAAGCCCTCAACAAAAGTTGAAAGCCTTGGTGGTTTTGGTCGGGACGGCAAGATTTGAACTTGCGACCACTTGTCCCCCAGACAAGTGCGCTACCAGACTGCGCTACGCCCCGAACGAAACAGGCGGGTTCTACC
>PIVQ01001259.1 GCA_003354055.1 Desulfobacteraceae bacterium
TTTTCAAGAATACCCGTAGCAAGCTCCTGTTTTGCCGGGGTGTCCGATCCCATTGCCGTGATATGGGTGCCGGGTCTTATATCTCCGGCAGACAGTAACGGTGAGGCAGACGGAGTGGTTGTTATGATAAGTTCTGCCTGTGCTGCAACTTCTGCTGGTTCCCTGGCAATCTGAACCGTGTAGCCTGACGCCTCCATATCTTTTTTATATTGACCTGTCTTTTCCGGTGTCCGTCCCCATACCAAAATATTTTTGCATGGTGTCACAGGTAGAAGATGTTGAACCTGCATCCTGGCTTGGGCACCCGTGCCCAAGACGCCGATGGTCCGGATCTCGGACGGGGCAAGATACCTGGCGGCGATCTGACCGGCCAAGGCCGTTCTCAGATCAGTGAGGTATCCCTCGTCCATGAGGATGGTGTCGAGTATTCCGGTTTGACTGGAGAATACCAGCATAAGGCCTGAGTTTGAGGGGAGACCAAGGCCCGGGTTGTTATAAAACCCCGAGGCAATTTTGATCACAAAATGATCTGCACCTTTGATGTGCCCGTATTTGATATGGGTATCTCCCGGCGGCTGGTCAAAGCAGAGCTCTCCCACCGGCGGCACAACTACCTCACCCCGTGAATAGGCCATGAATCCCTCTTCAATAAGCGGTGACAGATCAAGGGGCTGTATCAGTTCTTTTATCCGGTCAAGGGTGATCATCCGTGGCATCCGGGGGCTGTGTGGGCAGTGGGTCATGGCATTATCCTTTTTTGATGGGTTTGGGCAGTTTTGCGAACAGCCTGAAGATCGTTATAGGAGGTGGCCCTTGAGACACCTAAGATGGCAGCTACCTGTTCAATGGATTTTTTGGCATAAAATAATCCCTTTTCATCCAGGCAGGACATAAGGCTGCGTCGGTTCGTTACATCTATACTGTCGAGACTGAGGTTGTGTTCACTTAAAAAGGCCCTTAGCTCAAGCTTTATCTGATCCCGCCAGTCGTTCTTGAATAGAATCTCAGGATGGGCTTGGGCTTGCCTTGGGCGGATAAGGGCCTCCAGCATATCAAGTGCCGGTTCATACCCGGAGTAATCCAGGTTTATGCACATAAGGCCCAGGGCCTCCCCTGTATCATCCCTGAGTACCGAGGTCACGGCCCGGATCGTCTGCCCCTTTTCTCCGGCCTTCTCATAGGGCCCTATGATATCGTCTTCATTTTTTAGATCCGTGGCATTTAATTTCAGCAGGGATACGTCTCCTGCCTTCCGGCCTGAAAAGGGATTGGCAATATAGTACACCTGGTCTGTGGAAAGTTCGTGGATCACCACTTCTGCACAGGGGTGGAAGAGCAGCGAAATAGCATCTGCGATGTGGGTGTACCGGGATAGGGGATGTGAAGCCATATTTATTTTGTCCAAGTTGGATTTTTTGTCTAAAGTGAAGTTATCTGAATATCAGGAACTTGTCAACAGGTAGAAAATCAGGGACGGATCAGGCTT
>PIVQ01000469.1 GCA_003354055.1 Desulfobacteraceae bacterium
TCAGGACATTTTAAAGAATTCCCGGGCAAGATCAAAGGCCCGGCCATGAATGAGTGCAAGCTTGTCAATATTCAGACCCAGATTTTTGGCAACCTGCTCTGATTCTTTCCATCGGGCCTTCTCCATATGAATCGCGATAGTGAGCCAGTCAAGATACACGGAAGATTTTCCAAGAAGGGCATTTTCCAGTTCCTGGCCTAGGAACAATTGACCTGTCAATTCCGACATGGGAAGGTCCAGCAGGGCATCCAGCAAAGAACATAGCCCAAGAATAAAAAGAGAATTTGCATCTTGTTCATACCCGTTTTCCCGGGCAAGCAAGTCCATGAAACAGGCCCTACGGGCTGAAGTCAAAACCAGTTCCTGGGGTTTTTCTAGGGGGACTAAATCCGTGAGCATAATGATCTGAAGCCATTTTTTCAATGGGTCCAACCCCATGATCACAAGAGCGTCACCCAGGGAGTCCACCTTTTTCCGAATACCAAAGTAGGGAGAGTTCACATAGACCAGGAGGCGGTAGACAATAGAAACATCCGTGGCAATGGCAGCTTCGATTTCCTTGAACTCAGCATCCTCGTCCTGGAGGATACTTAGAATTTTTAACTTTGAAATCTGGGAACCGGATATTTTTTTCCCTGAATCTGTCCTCGGGCGTTTGAAAAAATATCCCTGAAAATAAGTAAACCCCGATTCCTTTGCCATGCGGTATACATCATATTCTTCTATGCGCTTTGCAATCAGGGCGGCATTGGGAAAAGTGCTTCGGGCAATCCCGGCCAGGGCAGTCAATTCATTTTCATCCCTGTCCAGCACATCAATGGTAATATAATCAGCAAGGCCGCAAAGGGCATCGGTTTTTCCTATGCCCTCAAAATCATCAAATCCAAATCGGTATCCCTGCTTCCGAAGAAGCGATACTGCGTCCACAAGCCCTGATGTGGAAGGTTCGGTATCGTTTAATTGGACCACGGTACTCTCACCGGGATAGGCCTGATACATCTGTTTCAATATCGCCTGAGCCGGAAAATTGATAATATGCAGCCCTAATTCTCCCTGGAGGTTCAGACAAAGGGGCAGGCTTTCCAGTACCTTGAGCGTTGCCTGCTCCTTATCCATGAAAACAGCGGTTTTTGCCTGATGTCGGTCCCTGTAAAGCAGTTCATGGGCCCAGAGATTCAAGTCAGAGTCAAATATCGGCTGCCTGGCCAGATAGACATTTTCATATCCTTTGCTCTCTTCAGTCATAACTCTACCCGTACCCATGGTTTAGATGCTGTTTTCAGGTCGTAACGACCTGATTCCGTCCGCCTTCTTTCGCGCGATAGAGGGATTTATCAGCCAATCCAATCAAGGTGTCAAGGTTCAGGGTATCAGATCCACATCTGGATGCAACCCCCAGGCTGACGGTAATCTCAAGATCAAGGCCCTCGCCTGCCTGAAACTTGGTCTCTGCCACCCGGGCTCTGATTCGCTCCGCAATCCCTTTTGCCATTACAAGGTCTGTGTCCGGCAAATAGAGCATGAACTCTTCCCCGCCCCATCGGCCAAAACGATCATAGTTCCTGTTCATACCGTCAATGAGTTGGGCCATGCCTTTTAATACCATATCTCCGGCCGGGTGGCCGTGTGTATCATTGATTGACTTGAACCAATCGATATCCAGCATAATGATACTGGAATCTGACTGAGTCCGAACAGACCGGCTCCATTGTTCTTCCATATACTCGTACAAAGCTCTTCTATTGTGGATACCGGTCAGTACATCCCGGGTTGCGGCAGAGGTAAGGGTTTTATTTTGTACATTTAACCGTTCATTGATAAACTTCAGTTCATTTTCCAGATTCTTGGTCTTTGTGATATTTTTCAAGATATTAAGCGTGGCAGGCTTTTGATCCCAAAAAACACGGAGACTGGTGCATTCAAGCCAGCGATGGTCTTTGTCCGGGGAGATGGTTCTGACCACCTCAACTATTCTGTCGCCCTCTCCGTCTAAAAGGCGGGCCTGGTTTTCAATGACCCGTGACCTATCCTCGGGATCTACATAAAAATAGGGATCAGGGTGCTTGAGGATTTGTTTTTCCGACTGCTTTAGTGTGTCGATGGTATCCCGATTCACAAAAACCAGTTTATTGTCCTGGAGAACCACAACACCGATATTAATATTATCCATCACATACCGGTATTTTCTCTCCGACTCTTCCAAATTTTCTTTTAATTTTCTGTCTTTAATAAGCAGATAGAACTGAACCCGTTTGCTCCTGTTTAGAATGGTGTGGAAAATAAACCCGATGACATGGCAGGTCAGATGATACGCCATCAGGCTGTATCCCGTTTGGACAGAAGGCGCATCCCAGAGAGAAGGGCTTAACAGTGTAATAAAGAGGGCTGGAATTGATTTATACATCAGACGGACAGGAACCAGAAGATACATGGCAAGGATGACTATTATATCGGACATGGCAGCCGGGGTATATCCTCCCGGTCTATAGCCTGTTACATAATAATTGGTAAAGGCAACTGCCATACAGAATCCCAGCAAAAGAAGATCAAATCTCTTTTCATCTCTTATTCTGGGAATCGCGATGAGAAGAATTACCACCAAAAGAAGTAATATTCCCCTGACAATAGCCAGTTTTGTGAATATGGGCTCTGATCCAAGAGACTGGTAATTTAGGAAAAAGAAAATCGTTCCCGCAAGAATGGTAAGACAGAATACAATCCAGGCTCTTTTTTTATCCTCGCCGAGAGTGTGCTGACGAAATGCATGTTCCATTTGAGGAGAATGAAAGCAGGGACTGATCTTCCCCATTTGCTCATCTATTGCTGTAGAAAAGGGCATTATTCTTTCCATCCCAAAACAGGTGCTCCGAAGACAGTTCTTTCAGACCCGGTAAGACTCTTGGGGAATTTAAGGGCAATAGGCCCTATTTCTATTAAAGGAGGCAGACATGCAAACATTCTAAATTTATACTATAGGACTATACCCCTGTCAAATAAGGCATTCCTCTCCAATTACCCTTAAAACTATAGCAGTATAGCCTTGTGAGTTTTAAATACTATGTTTTTAAACAGTCCTTAAAAAAAGGAGTCTGCGTTTTACCGGCGACAATAGTAATTAAGCCTTTTTCGCTGTTAGGCTCGATATTTTGAAATCCGCGGTTGGACAATTGTTCGGTAATCCAACTCTCTGATAGACGAACTTTTTTATAAAAATTTTATTAATAACAGATATGGCTTTCTCCATTGACTCCAGAAGGGCAATCGTATCCGCAATCAAAAAAAACTTGTTATAATGAAATCGATATGTAATAAATGCAGATAATGATGTTTTAATGCATATTAATTATATAAAAGTGAGGCAACAATGGACATTACCGAAAGCAATTGGAACCGAATTAAAAAAATCGTTTATGAATCTATGAAAAGCTCAATGTGCTGTGGGCTTGGTACTGTAGGGGCAGATGGGATGCCGCACGTTACGCCTATAGGATCCCTTGTTTTTACAGACGTTGGTAAAGGGT
This sequence comes from Desulfobacteraceae bacterium, assembly GCA_003354055.1. Next base: position 3,522 of record PIVQ01000469.1, read on the forward strand.
TCTATTTCGAACAACTGCCGGTTAAAACCCCTGAAAATATCAGGCACAACGCTGAACTCTGCTTTATGGCTGTTAACTCCAGCAAGCTGTACTGGTTGAAGTTCTTTTTTACCGGACAATTTTCTGCATTACCCGGAATTCGTCTTTACGGTACTGCCGGAAAAAAACGGGAAGCTACAGAGCAGGAAAAATACCTTTGGGAGAATAAAGTTAAAGGTTTCAAAAAATTTAAAGGATATGACGTTCTCTGGAAGGATCTTACCTGCGGCAGGGAGGTGCAATTTCATTCTTTTGACCCGGTTCTTTGCGGGAAGGCGACTGAGCAGGTAGTTGTACCTTTGTTGCCTTAAAGCTGGTTAGGGGCACAGATATTTTAGTCTTCGGTCGAGATCACCCGGTTGCGTCCGGCCTTTTTGGCATGGTAAAGAGCGGAATCCGCGAGTTCATAGATATTCCCGTCTTCCATTAGTTCGTTTTCCTGGGTGGCACACCCAATGCTGACGGTATAGTTTATTTTTACAGGACTGTCTATGAATGACGTATTCTCAAGCGTCTTACGTATTCTTTCAGCAATGAGGGTTGCCTTTTCCTGGTTTGTTTTGGGCAGGAGGACGGCAAATTCTTCACCCCCAACCCGGGCCAGGGCATCATTTTTACGCAGGCATTCCTGGCAAATCCTTACAAAATGAATCAGGACCTTGTCACCTGTGGCATGGCCGTAGGTATCATTAATCTGTTTAAAATGATCAAGATCCAACATCAGCAAAGAAAAGATGTTACCTGATTCAATGCTTTCGTCCAGACTTTTTTGAAGGATTTGCTCAAGTTTTCTCCGGTTAAGAACACCGGTCAGAGGATCAGTTGTCGTTTCCCTGAGAAGTCTTTCCTCTGCCTCCTTGCGGCTGGTAATATCTATGGCAATACCGGCTAATTGATCCTGTTTGTTGCCAGGCCCTTTATCAATGGTTCCGGTGAGTTCAAGCCATCTGTATTCGCCGCAATCCCGAAGAAATTGGATATCACATCGAAATTTACCTTTTTCTTTTTTGATATAGTTTCTGGTGGCTTGAACTAACCGTTTTCTGTCGTCCGGATGAATCATTTTTATGATGCTTCGAAAAGAAAATTGTAAATTTTCCGTTGTCCCGGGGGTAGATGTGAAAATCTCCGAAGTACACCAGAGGTGGCCTCTTCGAAGATCAAACTGCCAGGCGCTGCAGGTCGTGATCTTTTGGAGTATATCAAGCTGCTTTCTTTTTGCGCTCAGCCGGTCACGCAATACCGCACTTGAAATTAAAAATCCTGCTGTCCGCAGCAGCGCAATCTCTGAATCCGACCAGTCGTATGTTCGTTCACAATCGTCAAAGCCAAGTGTTCCCCACCATTGGTTTTCCACAGTAATAGGGATGGTCAGCATTGATTTAACATTCTGATCTTCAAGGTAAGTCCTGATCCAAGACGGTTGAAGTTCACGGGGAATGACTTTTTGGTATTCACCTTTTTTCCGGCTGTTGATCATATCACTGTAGGCAGGTTGATCAATCTTATTTTTAAATATATTGAACATGGGCATACCGATTTGAATATACTTTTTGGCCACTGCCCACTCAAAGGTATAGTCCTGAATAATATAATCATCGGTAAGCTCCAGGGTTTGAAAAATCCAGACACGGCTGACCCCGGTTATTCTGCCAAGATCGGCCAGCAGTCTGTCCACACCATCCGGCCACCCTTGTCCGTTTGTCAAATCTTCCGCACTTCTTGCAATGGCTGTTAATAATGCAGAGTGGGTGTCGCGGGTTTCCCCTAAACCCAGGTCTTTAAATTTTCCAGTCTGGATATCCATCTATTCCAATACCTTGGTGTTTACAATATCATGACACCCTATAATAAACCGGCAACAAAAGACATGACTTTAGTCGTTTGACGCAGGGGTTACTCCAACCCGTACCGCTTTATCTTCCTAAACAGAGTTTTGCGGTCAACACCAAGGGTGTCGGCTACCTTTCCCTTTTTCTGCCTATGGAGGGATAACGCCTTTGCGATATAGGTTTTTTCAAACTCTTCCACCGCAGCTTTCAGGCTTCTTGATGAACCGGTTTCCGATGTCAGTCCCCCTTGTTTCAGGCTTTTGGGATCCAGAAAATCAAGTTTTCCAAGCACCAGAAACTGATAGACCATATTCTGGAGCTGCCTGATATTGCCGGGCCAGGAATAGTTCATCAGGGCATCTATCATTTCAGGTGTCAACTGGGCTGTTGCATTATCTTTGGGATAGGAATTGAAAAAATGTTCGAGGAGCAGAGGAATATCCTGTTTTCTGTCCTTTAAAGGCGGCAGGGTAATGGGAATGATATGCACTCTGAAAAAAAAGTCTTCTCTGATTTTTTTCTGGCGGATGCGCTCCTGAAGATCCCTGTTGGTTGCACAGACAAATCTGATATCCGGTTTTTTTAATTCGGTTCCGCCTACCGGGATATA
>PIVQ01001260.1 GCA_003354055.1 Desulfobacteraceae bacterium
GAATGGCACTGCATTAAGCCTTACCTCCGTTGATACCTGTGTTTTTTCTTTGCTTTGGCGGGTGGCCTTTCTTCAATATTCGAGCTTTAGCTAAATGCCTTGGTACCATCAGTAATGAGTAGGCCGAGGCCCTTCTTTTTCTTACCCTTGGCTCTACTCTGCCGGGTCGTCTTCCTACTTTATGGCCAGCAATTAGAAAGAAGAACCTTTCAATTGCTGAAACAGCATCCTTGAATTTGGAAGATACAGTATTCCATATTTGTAATGTGTTTTTAAAGCTTACACTCCTGATTTTTAAGCTAAAGTTTTTGGCTGCCTGAGCCATTAGTATCCGTATTAAATTATTAGCTAAAAAATATATCCAGATTTCCTTCTCACACATTTCTGGTGACTTGCAACTTAGTTCACTCATGCCCATTGTTGTTTTCAAATCTCTGAAATCAACCTCAATATTCCAGCGGCTTTTATACAGCTCTGAAATGTCATTTTTACTGTAGGTTTTTTCTTGTAATAATGTCGTTACAAGAGTTTTATGCTTAACTTTCAATTCCCTTATTTCAATCGTTTTGGGTGCCAATTCGTACTGCTCAATAGACATCCATTTTGGTCTTTGTGGGCGGCTGTAAGTCACAATGTGATCATTTCGAGCTAACTTTCTACCCACTCTAAAATCTGTTTTTTGAGCCCGCCCGCCATTTTGCTGGAATACTCCATTGATGCCGTTTTGCTGTAAATAAGCCAGCAACCAATAACTGCTGTAAAGCGCATCACCTATGACTAAATCACCTTTTACAAAGGTATTTAGTATAGCTCTAAGCATTGAGTGTTCATCCGCACCTTTGCCTTTATAAGGGGCTATTTTTGCATTTATAACCGCACCGCTTTCCAAGCAATGGACACCAAGAGCCCTGCATATAGGAAAGCCCAAACCTTCTTTCTGAGTGGATTGTTGAGGATATTTTTCTTGGTTTTTAATCGTGTCAGGAAGAGTGAAGGTAGTTCCATCAATAAGGTAAATATTGCCATCAATTTTATGTAGATTATGAATTTTGTCTTTGACAGATTTCCCCGTTAGCTTCACCAATTCTGTAATGAGATCTAGCGGTAGCTTCTGGCGACTTCTGCAAAATGATCCTGTTGAACGACCAATATTTTTAGGCAGCGAATCAATATTATCGACAATAAAATCATTAACCGCACGAGAGCATGAACGATCTGAATTAAGTGCCTGTTTTATGAACATTGACAGGGTTTTACTGGGAGTAAATATCCGTTCACGATGTTCTGGCGTATAGCGCTCAATAATCATACTAAGCTCCTTTGAGCTTAGTATGTCTAGAAATTCGGAATCGCTAAATTTATTTGCATTTTTAAATGCGTTAGCAGAAGTGTTGGTGCTAAAATAGCTCATGCAGTCAGGACTTATTGTACTGGTTTGTGGTGAACTTATTGTACGGTTTTTCCTGACTGCTCTTTGGGTTT
>PIVQ01000470.1 GCA_003354055.1 Desulfobacteraceae bacterium
GTGCTGGTGGATATTATCAATGGCGTGGACAAATCCACGGAAGATTCGGTCATGGAGTATGTTGAAGAAGATGATGCGGAAATGGCCAATGAAATCCGGAACCTCATGTTTGTATTTGAGGATCTGACCAATATTGATAACACGGCCAAGAGAGAGATTCTCAAGAAGGTTGAAGGCCAGCAGTTGACCTAGGCGTTGAATACCGCTACCGAAGAGATGAAAGATAAGATTTTTTCCAACCTGTCCCAGAGGGCCGGTGAAATGCTTAAAGACGACCTTGAGGCCATGGGGCCTGTTCGTCTGGCAGAGGTTGAAGAAGCGCAGCAGGCAGTTGTTCGGGCTGCCAAGGAACTTGAAGCTGACGGTACCATAACCTTAGGTAAAGGAAAGGATGATGTCCTTGTCTGATAATGGAAACAGCGAAATCGAAGATTTCAAACCCATTGATATAAATTCTCTGGATAATTTTGAGGAAGAAAAATCTCAGAAAACAGATGAGACAGCACCTGATTTCGACCGGTTTAAAATGCTATTTGATCCTGCAGAGCTGGAAGAAGAAGATGTCACTTTTGAGGAGTTGTATTCATTCAAAGAGGAGATCAAAGAAGAACCGTTTGAACCTCTGATAGAAGGTACGGGAACAGATGAAGATGCTTTAGCGCAAGAAGGGGAGCCCCAGGATGCTCAAGAAGAACCTGAAGAAATTGTTCCTGAAATCACACCCGAAGAACTGGGATTTGAGAAGGGGTTTGAAAAAGGGCTGGAACAGGGCCGAACTACGGGAGAGGCCGAAGGTGAGGCCAAGGGCCTTGAACAGGGACTTGTCAAAGGAGAGGCTGAAGGGTTTAAAAAAGGGGAATTAGAAGGATTTGCAAAAGGCGAGAGTGACGGGCTCGAACAGGGAATGGAGCAAGGCCGTGAAAAAGCCGAAGCCGAAGTCCGTGAGCAAGTCTCCCAGATTATAGACCCCCTGAAAGAGAGCCTGGAAACCGCAGACAACCTTCTGGACAGGCTGGTGAAACGGTACGAAGGGCAGATTCTTGATCTTATCGTCCAAATTGCGGAAAAGGCTGTGGGTGCAAAGCTGGATGTTGATGAGGAAATCGTTAAGCATACCATTCTGGATGCATTGCAGCACCTTGTTGCACCGGAGGAGATAACTTTAAGTGTTTCCAGTGATGATTATGAATATGTGGAAATGGTTAAGGAGGAGTTTTTTGAGGCGGTCCGGTCACTTAAACATGTGGCGGTCAGTTCAGATCCCATGATTCCCAAAGGCGGGTGCAGAATTGAAACCGCTGCAGCAACAATCTCCACTGATCCTGAAGCAAAACTTGCGGCTGTATATGACGCCATTGCAAGGGCAGAACGATGAAAACCGACGATCTTTTAGACCGTATTGATTTTGCGCCCATTGTCAGGGCTGTGGACGGTGCCAAGACGGTGGTGCCCGAAGGGCGGGTTTCCCAGGTCATAGGCCTTATTGCTGAAGGAGACAGTCTGGGACTTGGGGTTGGCGGAATTTGCAGTATTATCAATGATCAGGGACTTGAAATTAAAGCTGAGGTGGTCGGGTTCAAGAAGGAAAAAGCCCTGTTTATGCCCTATGGAGAAATCCGGGGCATCAGCCTGGGAAGCCGGATCCTGCCGGTTGCATCTTCTCCCATGGTGGGCATGTCGGATGACCTGCTTGGCCGCGTGGTGGATGGTATGGGCAGTCCCATTGACGGTAAAGGACCAATTGCCAGTACCAGCTCCTATTATCTCTATGGTAAGCCTATGGGCCCCCTTGAGAGAAAATCCATAAAAGAACCCCTGGATGTGGGGATCGGTGCAATCAACTCCATGATTACTCTGGGCCGGGGCCAGCGAGTGGCAATTATGGCCGGATCAGGTGTCGGAAAAAGTGTGCTCATGGGCATGATGACCAAACATACCAATGCCGACGTGGTGGTGATCGGCCTCATAGGAGAGCGGGGCCGCGAGGTTAAGGATTTTGTGGAAGAGACTCTTGGGCCAAAAGGGCTGAAACGGTCGGTAGTTGTGGCTGCCACTTCTGATACACCTCCTCTGACCCGTATGCGGGGCGCCTACCTGGCCACGACTATAGCTGAATATTTCAGGGACCAGGGAAAAAACGTTCTCCTGATGGTGGATTCCATTACCCGGTTTGCCATGTCATCAAGGGATGTGGGACTGGCCGCGGGAGAACCGCCGACAACCAGAGGGTATACCCCATCTTTTTTTGTTCAGATTCCCATCTTGCTTGAACGGGCCGGCATTCTTGAGAGCGGCGGATCCATCACTGGAATCTACACAGTTCTGGTGGAAGGTGATGACATGAACGATCCCGTAGGTGATACGGTCCGGTCCATTGTAGATGGTCATATCGTTCTCTCCAGAGATCTTGCAAATAAGGGACATTATCCGGCTATTGATGTAATGGCCAGCGTATCAAGGGTAATGCGGGATGTAAGTCACCCAGACCATATGGCGGTTCGTGATAAAGCCGTCAATGTTATGGCAGCCTATAAAGGTGCCGAGGATATGATCTCCATCGGGGCTTATGTGGATGGTGCGGACCCCAATGTGGACCAGGCCAAGAAACTGATGCCGAAAATTAATCAGTTTCTGCGCCAGAACTTAGACGCCCGAATGGATCACAAAGCCAGTGTGGCCGGTTTGAAATCTGCAGTGGAAGTTAAGGGTAAATAATAAGAAACGGCCTATGAAACGGTTTGTATTTAAATTACAGTCTCTGTTAAATTATAAAAAACATCTTGAGCAGATGGCCCGGCAGGAAATGGCCAAAGCGGTTGCCGAGGTAAATGCCTGTGAACAGCAGATTCAAGATTTAAAGGATAATCGTGAATCTTCTGCCCAAAGACTTGATAGCCTTGTGGAAAAAGGGGTGGATGCCAAAGAGTTCAAGTTGTACCATGGATTTTTAACCGCTGTGGACCGGATGATAGTGGATGAGAAGAATCGAAAATTTGAACTCGAAAAGACTCTGAATAAAAAACGGTCTATTCTTAAAAAAAGAACCATTGACAAAAAAGCCATGGAACGGTTACGAGATAGGCGGGCTGAAGAATATACCGGGGAGATGCTTCGGGCAGAACAAAAGGAATTGGATGAAATCGCGGCTTTGAAAACCGCAAGGGAGATAGCCAATGGCCACCGCTAAATATATGACGCTTATTCTTGTCGCTGTTCTGATACTGACCGGAGTTTTGGTTTGGAATGACCGCCATATGCCGTTTGGGAATCTGCCTTATGCCTATGCTCAAGATGATGAAGAGAACAAGGAAAATTCGGGCGAAGAAGGCGAGGGGGCTCCTCCTCCCTGTCCTGAATGCCCTGAATGTCCGGATCCTGCCAAAGTTGTCCTCAGAGGCCTTGAAGAAAAGAAACAGGCCATTGCCTCAGCCGGCAAGACTCTTGATCAGGAAAGAAAAGAGCTTGAAACCTATGAGGAACAAATTGATGAGAAGTTGGCCGCTTTGACGGCCCTTAAAAAGCAGATCAATGATGATATGGCTCGTCTGGACCAGAAAAAGACTCAGAAAGAATTGGAAAAAGAGGCGACGTTTGAGGCCAAAATGGCACGCCTTGTAAAAATGTATGCAGGCATGAAACCAAAGGCAGCTGCTTTAATTGTTGATAAAATGGATCTTGAAGTGGCACAGGAAATTTTTGTTCGGATGCGGGAAGCGTCTGCCGCTCAAATTCTGTCATTTGTCGATTCTGCAAAAGCCGCCAAAATCAGCGAACGTCTCGCATTTAAGAAAAATTAATTCTCTCCTAACTTAGTCTAACTTATAAAACCTGGTCCTTTGGGCCAGGTTTTCATTATTTTCCTCTATATTTCCCCTATAAAAAGATCAATGCATGATTTCTTAACCAGGCTTTTTTACCAGGCTATCAGGGCTGGGTAAATTCTTCCCTCGGGTTGGTTTTGCAGGGAAATTACTGCCTGATTAACCGGGAAATGAATGGTGCATAATCGGATGCCGTTTTTGTAACTACTTGAAATGAGGGCGTAATAAGTTTGTGGCGTTTGGGTGGCATGATGGTTGCTCTTTTGTAGACAAAGAAAACTATTAAAAGGTGACTCATGGATTTTACAGCTTCCGACATAAACGGCACATTGTTGAACATGTTCCAGGGCAAAATGTCCAATTTGCAGGGCTCAGCCCAGGGCAATGCAGATCTGGAGCCTCAGCAATTCTTAAGCCAGTTAAATCGGGTTTTTCAAGAGCATCAGCCAAGGGTGAGTCCCGGCGGCAACACGGAAACAGACACCGGTGAAGGCAAACTGGCCGAGGTGCTGGGTGAATCCATGACAGATGAAAAAGGGATTGCCTTTTTAACAGAATTAAAGTCCTTATTTTTAACGCTTTCCAACGGGAATCTGGATAACTTGTCTCTCAATGGAGAAGGCCTGGATGCATTGGGGCAATTGTTGGTTAAAGCTGGGTTTGATCCGGCAGCAATTGATGAGTTAATGGCTGATCTTTCCCTTTCTCTCGAAGAGGGTGAGGAGATTACAGTCTCTGATTTTATGGATCAACTCTTTGAGCTTCCCAAAGAGGAAGATGTCAAAGAACTGCCTGAGGTGGAAAATTTATTGGCAACCTCTGATGTACCTTATATGTATTCCCTGCTGGGAATGCTGGGGATTGACGAGGGAAAAATTTCTGAAATAATGGCCGAGTCCTCCCGGGGGAATCAGGGGTTCAGTCTTGATACCGCCGTTGAGATGCTGCGTCAATTAGATCAGTCAGTCTCTTCTTCCGAAGTAAGTTATCAAACTGTAGACGGGGATGACTCTTATCTCTCATTTTTAGAACAGCTTGGTCTTGAGTTGAACGGCAAAGATAGCGGCAGTTTGACTCTGGCCGGTTTGATCAGTTCTCTGGAACAAAAACAGAGTGCATTGGCGTCCGGCGCTGTCGGTGAGTCACCAGAAATAAATAGTTCAATTAATTCATCATCTCTTGCTCTGATGGGTGAGACCGGGAATCAGGGTTCTACCTCCCATGAGGACTTGTTCAGCCAATTGTTCAAAGGGCTTGATATCTCGAATTCAGCCGCAGCGGAACAGGGAAGTGTTAATTCGGATCTTGTAACCGACAAGATGCGTGAGCAGTATAAAAACGATCTTATAAATCCCATGAAAGGATTTTCCTCCGAAGAGGGGGAACTTGACAAGCAGCCCGGCGGTAAAATTGATCCGGCATCTTTAGCTGGTCAGACAAATCAGGATGGAAATAACCGTACGGCCTTTGATTTAAAGGGACAATCCGCTGATATCGGCGAAAAAGCCGCCGTTCTGGGAAAAGTCAAAGATGAATTGTCTTCAGATGTTAATCAGGCAATCCAGAGCAGTGAAAAAACTTCTGCAACCAGCCCCCTTGCCAACGGTAGCCTGGCAAAGACAAGAGAGACATTCAACAGCCTTCCGAATCATGTCACCCAACAGGTGGGGAAAAACATTGTCCGTGCCATCAATTTTGGAGAAAATACGCTTCGTCTCCAGCTCAAACCCGCTGAGTTGGGTCGGGTGTTCATGACCATTGACAACAGTGGGGACAGCATGAAGGTCAGCATCATTACGGAGAATCAGTCCGCAAAAGAAATTCTGGCATCTCATGTCAATGAAATAAAAACCATACTCTCCTCTTCCGGTATCAGTCTGGAGGAGTTTGACGTGGATATGAGCAGTGATTTCAAGCAGTCCATGGCAGATGCCCGGAACCAGGGGCAGTCCAATAAAAGAAAATCAGGCAAAACCTTGAAAGACTCAGATGACCTGAAAAATGAAAATATAAATAATTTAACCACCCTGACCGCTGAACAAGAGAGCGGGGCATTGCACTTCGTTGCATAGAGGAGGGAAATATGACTGTATCATCAACCACAAATTCATCGCTTGCGGGCATATCATCCGGTTACGTGTCCAGCACTGCCCAGTCGGCAGACGCTGCAGA
>PIVQ01001261.1 GCA_003354055.1 Desulfobacteraceae bacterium
ATGACACCAACGGAGACCTGGACAAGTACCGGGGATATTTTAACTTCCAGCTCAAAGCCGGAAATCCAGATTCTTTTGTTCTGGATACCAACACCCGGTGGGCTGAAAAAGGCCCCAGTATTCAGGCAGATTTAAGTTATCCTTTGACCTCCTTCTTTAGAAACAAGTTGAACCTATACCTACACCTCCAGTATTTTAACGGATACGCGGAAAGGCTAGTGGATTACCAGGAAAAGGAAGAGATTTTCAGACTTGGTTTTTCATTTATCCGTTGACCGGCGATCCCTGATCGTTGATCGGAATTTGCAAAAAGAGCCGCATGGTTGATTCCAACTCAGCACTGTTGTACTATTTCCCAACCATTACATTTACGGCTTATTTCTGTTGGAGACCAAAATGAAAAAGCATATACTGATTATCCTGGCTCTTTTATCAATTGTCACTGGCTGCACGATGACCGATGCCACCGCATCAAGTCAATATTTTCGGTTAGTAAAACAGGATGTGCAGGCAGGATACGATAAATTTGAGTTATATTTTCAACAGCTTTTTCAAACGACTGACCAGACATTAGCTCTTCAGAGTGACGCCCAGACGGTCTTTTCCAAGCTACATAAAAAACTGGCCGAGGACACCCATTTGTCAGTGGCGGAGCAACGATTATTAAGTAAACACTTTGCCGAGTACCGGAAAAACCGTGACAGCCTAAATCAGATTATGCATGCCTATAGAGCATATGGTCACCCGGAGGTCACTATAGCTTTTCCGGCTGAGGGTCCTTCCAGGAGCAATACTGCCACAGGACAGGAAAGCCTTGGCAGAGATCTGAAACTGGCAATCAACCCTGAAGACGATCTTGGCAGGTTAATGATACTTGAATCTAAAATGTGGCTGGCCACCAAAATGATGGTGTTCGATAATTATGTTGTGATACTTGTTCGTTACCTAAAAAACGATGATCTGCGTCGTCAGTTTGACCTCCAATATATCGACCCTGCGAGCAAAAAATTTTTCAATGAAATTGCGGAAGAGCTTGATGACGAAAATTTTGAATATACGCTGCGCATGCTTGAGTTGGTGCATCGTGTGCGTGAATTTGAACGAAGTAACCCTGAATCGCTGTTGGCAAAAGATAAAGATAATCACTACCTCAACAACCTGCTTGATACGAGCTATTCATATCAACGGATTCCCACTCTGAGTTTTTCAGAAGAGATTGAAATAGATCTCGCGGTACTGAGTAATTCATTTTACGATGAGATGGCAGATATGGCCCGTGCCGCCACCCATGAAATCAGTGGTCTATTTGGAAATGTTATTGGATTATATGAAGAACGCGCTGGCAAACTATCCAAAATGTCAGAGGAAGAAGTCAACGAAACCAAAAGCCGGCTCCAAATCCTGGACATTCTTTTTGAAAAAACACCATTTAGACTGACCGATAATTCTATTCCCGGCAATTGGGGTAATGTTGAGATCTG
>PIVQ01001262.1 GCA_003354055.1 Desulfobacteraceae bacterium
AGGATCAAACTCTCCAGTTATAATCCTTACTATAAACTTTTTGGTCTTACACTTTGTTCTACAACAAAGCTTTAGACCCGCTCATTTCTTTTTCACTGACCAATTTTCAAAGATCAAAACTTGTCTTGTCGGAAAGGCCGTTAGGCTGATCTCTCCTGAAGACCGAGCTAATATGCATGTTTTTTTCACTCCTGTCAAACACTTTTTGAATATTTCTTAAATTTTTATTCTGTCACTTCTCTTTTTTGGAGAGTTGTCCCTTGAATGCGCTGGCCTTACCTTCTATAGTAGAAAGGTTTTTTATTGAACAAACCCATTGGAATCCAAAGGAAATTATAAAATGACCGTCATTGATCTGAGAAGTGATACTGTTACCCGCCCCACCCCTGAAATGAAAGCGGCTATGATGGCAGCTGCCGTGGGAGATGATGTCTATGGCGAAGATCCCACGATAAATCTTCTGGAAGAAAAAACTGCAAAACTTACCGGAAAAGAGGCTGGCCTGTATTGCTCCTCAGGAACCCAGTCCAACTTACTGGCCCTGCTGACCCATTGCGGACGTGGTGATGAATACATTGTAGGGCAAACTGCCCATACCTATAGATATGAGGCCGGTGGTGCTGCAGTGCTTGGCAGTATCCAGCCTCAGCCCCTGGATTTTGAACCGGACGGCAGCCTGGATCTGGATAAGGTTGCCCGCTTTATCAAGCCCGATGATTTTCACTTTGCCAGAACCAAGCTGTTTTGCCTTGAGAACACCACCGGGGGTAAGGTCTTGTCCATGGAGTATCTTAAAGCAGCCCATGCGCTGGCAGCCTCCCACGACCTTGGATTCCACCTGGACGGGGCAAGGGTATTTAATGCGGCCGTAAACTTAGGTATGGACGTCAGAGAGGTGGTCCGCCACTTTGATACGGTGTCTTGCTGTCTGTCAAAGGGACTGGGGGCGCCGGTGGGTTCCGTGCTTTGCGGACCAAAGACCTTTATTGATCAGGCGAGGCGGTGGCGGAAAATGCTCGGCGGCGGGATGCGCCAGGCAGGGATACTGGCCGCTGCCTGTATTTATGCCTTAGACAACAATGTGGACAGATTGGCCGAGGATCATGTAAATGCTCTGCGCTTGGCCGAAGGCTTAGCTGATATAAAAGAGATCAATGTAAATCCTAATACGGTTCAGACCAACATGCTGTTTGCTGAAATCGGAAGCAAAATCGATTCCCTGGCCGATCATATGGAGACCAAGGGGATTATCATTGACCGTGCAGAACACCTGCGACTTGTCACCCATCTTGATGTGGATGCTGACGGCATTGAAAAGACCATCCAGGGGTTCCACTCTTTTTATAATAAATAAGGATTATCGTATAAAACGCTGGGGAAAGTCGGTCATGATCCCGTCTGCCCCGGCGTTTACAAACCGCATGTAGTCATGGGGATCGTTGACGGTAAAGAGATTTACCCGCTTTCCACGTGCTTTCAG
>PIVQ01001263.1 GCA_003354055.1 Desulfobacteraceae bacterium
TATTACCAGAGTTCCCATTGGGAGTTTTCCATGAGCTTTCTCATATAAAATCATGCCAACAAACCCACCTTTGACAATGGGCATTTTCGTTCTTGGCTCTATGTCTCCTGTCCATTCCCAGCAACCTGTCTCTTTATTTTTGCGACACTTACTTTTGATTCCTTTTTTTTCGCCCATATCTATGATTTCCTTGAGAGTGGTTTATGCTTTTATGATATATCTACAAAGGGTCTGAATCTTTCATTGGCCTGCAGAGTAGCACAACTCCGTTCAAGGTTATAAGGTTTGTTTTAACTTTATATAAAAAAATATGTTTTGTTACGTACATGGATAATAATCCTAAATGTTGTGTTCGGATGAATCTCTAAAAGATCAACAGAGTATATCATGTCTTTTTCCTGTCCATGTAGAGGGGAAAATGAACGGATTTGTTAAAATAGTATACATGTATATACAAGTTGTTTTCTTTATGGTAATAAGGATGGAAAAACTAATCCAAAGCCAACCATAACGAAAAGGGCGGATCATGAAAAAAATAGTCGAATGTGTCCCTAATTTTTCAGAAGGACGGAACACGGAAACCATTGAGGCCATTGCCGATGCCATCAGAGAAACTAAAGGCGTAAGCCTTCTGGATGTGGATCCGGGGCGTTCTACCAACAGGACTGTTTATACCTTTGTGGGAGATCCCGAGGCCGTCGTGGAAGGGGCGATTGCCGCAGCCATTGTGGCCAGGGAAAAGATCGATATGCGGACTCACGCAGGTGAGCATCACCGCATGGGCGCCATGGATGTCTGCCCCTTTATTCCTGTGGCCAATGTGACCATGGAAGAGTGTGTGGAAATTTCAAAAACATTCGGTAAAAGGGTAGCTGAAGAGGTGGGAATTCCCATCTATCTTTACGAAGAATCATCGACTCAGGACTATAGAAAAAAATTGCCCCAGATCAGGGAAGGCCAGTATGAGGCGGTTAAGGAAAGAATTGTCCAGCCTGCGTGGAAACCCGACTTTGGTCCGGCTGAATTTATCCCGGAGTGGGGTGCCACCGTCACAGGGGCTCGGTTCTTTCTCATTGCCTACAATGTGAACTTGCTGTCCACCCCCAACCAGGCCCACCGCATTGCCCTGAACCTTCGGGAGGCCGGCCGTGGTGATGATGCGCCGGGTAAGTTTAAGGAAGTCAAAGGCATGGGCTGGTATGTGGATGATTATAACCTGGCCCAGGTCACCGTGAACCTGAACAACTACCTTGTCACCCCGCCGCATACTCTGTTTGAAGCGGTAAAGGAAGAGGCAGCCAAACTCAGGGTAGGGGTTACCGGTTCCGAGATCGTAGGCGTAATTCCTCTGGAAGCCATGCTCAAGGCCGCGGATTATTATATTGAGCAGGAGGGGCTGTTTGTTCTGGATGAAGACCAGAAGGTCCGTCTGGCCGTTGAGCGATTGGGCCTCAACTCCGTTGCTCCCTTTGATCCCAA
>PIVQ01001264.1 GCA_003354055.1 Desulfobacteraceae bacterium
CGCAAACCATTATCGATCCTGGTGGCAGAGGACAATAAGGTTAATCAGTTACTGATTAAAAAAGTATTGAAAAATCTGGGATACCAGGCACAGATAGCAGAAAATGGACAAGAAGCACTGGAGGCATGCAAAAATTCTGTTTTTGACCTGGTACTGATGGATATTCAAATGCCTGAGATGGATGGAATCACTGCTGCGAAAAAAATCCTGGAAGATTCGTCAATGGAACGGTTTCCACACATCGTGGCCCTGACCGCCAATATAGCAGAGGGGATTAAAGAACGCTGCCTTTCTGTCGGTATGACAGATTACATGACAAAACCCCTGAATGTTAAAATGCTGGTTGATGTTTTGGAAAGACTGCCGAAATGAGATCAAGCCTGGAAAAAAACATCTGACGTAGAAGTTTTCAAGATGCCTCATTAAACCCTTTTTAGGTTTCAATGTTTTTTGTAAACATCTTTTCTATGGCCAACGTTCACAATCAATATAACCAAACGTTCACCATGGATGGCGGGTTATATTTTTCTATGAGAACATGTTATAAACGTTTGCAAAAAGCGTGTTGATTTTAATCCGCATCACCAACATTTTTCAGAAGTTATCTTTATTTATATGCGAATTTAATTTTCACCTTTATATTGCTACTTGGTTACAGTAGTTTTTATTTTTCCGAAATCGGAAAGTATTATGAAATGCTTTCTTGGCCTGTAGATGTTAAATCAACTAAAGAGAATAGAAATGTTTTCAATAAAATGTTGAAGCTTGATGGAGAGTGGGTTGTCGCAGAAATATTGTCTATTTCAAATCAGGATTAGGATATGAAAAATAGATAGTTTACATTGTGGGCATATGATCTGGCAAAACTAAATTCAAAAAACAGCAGATCGATTTTCTTTTAACTTGTTCGTTTGTTTTACTGTGATAGCAGACTGTTTTGCCAGTTCTCATTTAACACACTTAATTTTTTGTGGAAAATACCGGGAACTGCATTCTGAAGAGATTTTCCTTTTCCGAGTTCCTTAAGAAGCCTTAATACGTCAAATAAAGAGTTTTGATCTGCCAGGTATGAAACAAAAGATTCAGCTTCTGCATAAAACAGATGAACACCAGTCGTTGACATTGTCGTGAGATTCTGGATAGGGATCAGCCTTTTATTTTGGGCAGCATAAACCAGCATTTTTTTTCGGTTTTCTATAAATTCTTTTGGCTCAAGTGATTTGGTAATATATTCAGCCAGTCCTTCATTTAACCATCGAGGAATCGACCGGCCGCACTGGCGGTGGACCAGTACATGAACATATTCATGATAAAGGGTGGATTTAAACTGTTGTTTTGTATTGTACAGGTCCTGGCCCACTCTGATTTTTCCATCATATAGCCCGGCTGCCCAGTCCGGATAATAGTCCAGCTTTTCTATATCTGTTTTCGGATAAATAATGACCACAATGGTTTCCTGAGGGTAGAAACTAAATTG
>PIVQ01000027.1 GCA_003354055.1 Desulfobacteraceae bacterium
TACAGAATAGCAGTAACCGATTGGGAAGTTAAAAATTACCTGGATATCTACTAAGGATCGGCTCCAAAATTACTTGATCTTTTGTTTCCAAAACACCCAGTCTTTTAGGGGTGTTGGAAACAATTTAGATCAAGTTATTTTGTAACGATTCCTAAGCTTTATACGAAATTGTAATTTTATCCTCCGTAACGATCACTGATACAGGATGGATAAAAAAATACCCCGCAACCTTTGCGGGGTATTTTTTTTATAAGCAACCGGCAAAAGGTTCCATTATCAGCCGGGCAGGTTCTCAGCTGTGGGTTTCAGGTCGTCTTAGGGTTTCAACAGTTTGTGATAGGTTCCATCTTTTTTCATTTCTATAAGTGCCCTGCTGAATTGCTCTGCTATATGCGCATGCTCCTTGAAAAAATAGGTATGAAAATTATGAACCGCCACGGGTGGAGACAGAATTTTTAATGAACTGAATTCCGGTTTCTCAAGGAGTCTGGCCACAAGAGTCGGCGGGGTCAAAAAGATATCGGCCCGGCCGTTCACTACAAATTTCAATGCAGACTCGGACTTGATCAGGGGATGACTTTTCAGATTGTGAGCCGCCAGATTCTGTTCAACGATTTTCATGCCCAGCCTGTGACAAATTTTATGGTGGGAGAGACCTTCCCAGCCGTTAATTTCAAAGTTCTTTGATGCGACCGCCACAATAGGGGAGATGAAGATTGGCTCTTCCACCTTTACAAGGGTCGGAATTTTGTCCTCCAGGCCGTCCAGATTAACAAGACTGCCGTGAGATTTACCGTCGTTTTGTTCCAGCAACTTGAACAACCGTTTGTTGGGAGTGTTTTTATAGATAAAATCAATACCGATTTTATCACCCACAGCTGTGACCATGCCGATTCCTATCTGGTATCCCCGGCTTTCTTTTTCCAGGGCAGACAATAGTATCATTTCCCCGGCAAAGGCCTGGGCAGTGATAAATATTGCCAAGAAAATCCCTGAAAAAAATTTCATATGACCCTCCTTGAAATGCGAGAGTTGCCCCCATGCCGAGTGCAGGCAACCAGGTTCCTTTATTTTTGTCGGGTTGACGAAATGAGTTGGGTGATGAAACTATCAACCGATATTAAAAATATAGTACACCGAAACCATAGCGAAACACAACCGGGAAAGTCTCATATTCATACCTCATCTCTTATTGATAATCCGCCCGGGATGTTGTACGATTTAGCAAGTTTATGAACGCTATGCCGAACACCAGAATCAGAATATACGATATAGTACGGAGAGTATACTATGACCCAACCCATGGATGCAGTGGCCGCCAACCTCAGCCGTTTAAGGGCCGTTAGAAAGCTCAGCCTGGATCAATTGTCTGCCCTGACCGGGGTCAGCAAAAGCATGCTCAGACAGATTGAAACCGGGAAATCCAGCCCCACCATTGCCACCATCTGGAAGATTGCCAACGGGCTCAAGATCTCTTTTACCTCACTGCTCCGGGCACCGGACCGGGAGGCAAAGGTGGCCTCATTTACCGGCAGCACGCCTTTGACAGCCGAGTCTGACCACTACCGCCTGTTTCCCATGATCCCTTTTGATCCCAAGCACTCCTTTGAAACCTATTATATGGAGATCGATCCTAATACCACATTCCGGGGAGAGGCCCATCAGGGGGATGTACATGAATATGTGTTTGTCCTGAACGGAAAAGTTGAGATAGAGGTGGATAATAAGCGGTTTGACGTCAATGAAAAGGAATTTCTCCAATTCAAGGCGGACTGCCCCCATATCTATAAAAACATAGGAGATGAAACCGCATCCGTGATCATGCAGATCACCTATCTTTGATCGGCCAGAAATAAAATTCCGGCCAACAGCATGCACAAAATCGCATCAACACCTTGCCCAAACAGCGGATTGATTGTAAGTTCGCCCTGATGGTGAACAGACCGCCGAACAGACCGCCGCACCTGGCAAATGACCATAAGAGGAGAGAGAATGGATTCGTTCAAGTCATTGAAAGACCATGTATACCAATATATTTCAGAGAAAATAAACGACGGCAGCCTGCTGCCCGAGACAAAAATCAGTGAAAAAATGGTAATCGATGATCTGAACATCAGCCGGACTCCTGTACGGGAGGCATTGATTCAACTGGCCGCCCAAGGCTATCTGGAGAACATTCCCAGAAAAGGATTTATCGTCAAGCAGGTGGACAGCGAAAAAGCCAAAGAGGTATACGGCATCTTAGGGGTACTGGACGGATATGCGGCCAGCCTGGCAGTAGAGGTGATGACTAAGGAGGACATTCAAAAGCTAAAGGACCTGTATGCAAATATGAAGACCTGCCTTGAAACAGGCGACGTCAAAGCCTATTATGCCTTTCAGAATCAATTTCACGATGTCTATATCCGGAAATCCGGAAACCAGGAACTTATAAAAGAGATTCAGCTGCTTAAAAAAATATTCATACGCCAAACCTATACCACGGAGGATGGGGAAACCAGCCTGAAGCGGGTCTTGAAAACCACCAATGCCGACCATAAAACCATTATCGAACTGTTTGAGAAAAAGCAGGGGACACAGCTGGAACAATACCTGAGAAACCATCACTGGGACCCCGAACTTGCCGGCTATGATACTTTTTAAAGCCTACTGAAAATTCATCAGCCCTGTCTTTGCTTCCGCCCTTTTCGACCCGACATTAATACCTTCCCTATTTGCGAATTAAAATTTGTTGACACCAAATTTTAAATATATAATATACAATATATAATATATCAGTTAAAATAACCAAGCCTGTCAAAGGAGACTATAATGTTTAAAAATGCAATTGTCAGAATACCGGCCCCATCCCTTGTAAACGGAATCACCTCGGCCCCGGAATTGGGAAAACCCGATTATGATAAAGCCCTTAACCAGCACAGAACCTATGTAAAGGCCCTGGAGCAATGCGGGGTAACCGTCAAGGTGTTGGAGGCAAACGACCAATTTCCGGATTCCTGTTTTGTTGAAGATGTGGCGGTCTGCACCCCTGCCTTTGCCATGGTTACCAGCCCCGGCGCACCCACCCGGATGGGTGAGGAAGAAGATATCACTACAGTACTCAAAGACTTTTTCCCCAATATCGAAACAATCATCGCCCCAGGCACCCTGGAGGGGGGAGATGTGATGATGGTGGGGGATCACTACTACATCGGTCTTTCAGATCGAACCAATCAGGCAGGGGCGGATCAACTCATTGCAGCCCTGGAAAAATACGGGATGAAGGGCTCCGTGGTTGAGATGAAAGAGATGCTCCACCTAAAAACCGGACTGGCCTATCTGGAGGACAATGTCCTTCTGGTGGCCGGGGAGTTTACCCGCATGGAAACATTTAAACAATATAAGCGACTGGAAATCCCTGATGCTGAAGGCTATGCCGCAAACTGCATCCGGGTTAATGAGTATGTAATTGTACCCAAGGGGTATGAACAGACAAAAAAGCTGATAGAAGATGCCGGACTTATGGTCATGGCCGTAGATACCTCTGAATTCAAAAAACTAGATGGTGGGTTGAGTTGTTTGTCACTTAGGTTCTAATACCTCTGTGCTCTGCCAGCAAACGGCTGAAATCTTCGGCAGGCATGGGGGCGTGGAAATAATAGCCCTGGTACTCATTGCAGTCCAGGCCTTTGAGGAAATCCAGTTGCTCCCGGGTTTCCACCCCTTCGGCCACCACTTTCAACCCCAGGGTGTGGCCCAGGGCGATGATGGCTTGGACAATGGAGGCATCATCCTGGTCGGTGGTAATGTCACTGACAAAAGACCGGTCCACCTTAAGGTTCTGGATGGGGAATTTTTTCAGATAACTTAAGGAGGAGTATCCGGTACCAAAATCATCGATTGAAATGGAAATGCCCAGAGAGCGGATATCGTTTTGAATCTGTATGGTTCTGTTCATATCAGAGGCCACGACACTCTCGGTGATTTCCAGGTCCAGAAGGGCCGGGTTCAGTTTGGTCTCGTCGAGGATGCCCAGGATAATACCAATGAGATCGTGGTGGAGAAACTGGCGCATGGACAGATTTACAGACATCCTAAAGGGATGGGGGTATTGTTCTTTCCAGATCCGGCACTGATGGCTGGCTGTCCTGAGCACCCATTCGCCTATGGGCTCAATCAGTCCGGTTTCTTCAGCAATGGGGATGAAGGCATCCGGCGATACAATGCCCATTCCCTCTCTTTCCCAGCGAATCAGGGCCTCAGCCCCGCAGATGAGTCCGGTGTCCACGGATACCTTGGGCTGATAGTACAACAGGAATTCATCCCGGGCCAGGGCATGGCGCAGGGCTTCATCCAAGGCCACTCGCCGGGCAAACATCTGGTCCATTTCCGGTTCAAAGAAATGATAGTGGCTGCGCCCGTTTTCTTTAACCCTATACATTGCCATATCTGCGTTCTTCATCAGGGTTTCCATATCACACCCGTCCTGGGGGCACATGCTGATACCGACACTGGCCCCCACAAACAATTCCTTTTCCTGAATGCGGATGGGATGGGTGATCCGCTTTATAATTTTCTGGGCCATCCTGGCAGCAGAGCCGGGTTTGTCCAATTGGCGAAGAATGACGACAAACTCATCCCCGCCCAGGCGGGCCACGGTATCTTCCTTTCTCACACATCCTTTTAACCGGTCCGCCACCTTTTTAAGCAGCAAATCCCCAATGGAATGACCATAGGTATCGTTTACGTATTTAAACCGGTCCAGATCCAGGTACATGACAGCAAGCAGAGTTTTATTCCGGATGACCTGGTCAATTTCCCGCTGTAGCAATACCCGGCACAGCTCCCGGTTGGGCAGACCGGTCAGAGGATCATAATAGGCCATGTTCTTCAATTTCTCTTCCGTGGCCTTGAGTTTGGAAATATCTGAAAAAATCCCCACATAGTGGGTGACCTTACCGACAAAATCCGTTACCGCCGAGATGCTGAGCAGTTTTGGAAAGACCTCTCCTGTTTTACGCCGGTCCCAGATTTCCCCTTTCCAACTGCCCTTGGTCCGGATGGTATCCCACATTATTTTATAAAAATCCTTATCCTGACTTTCAGACTGCCCGATTCTGGGGGTACTGCCCAGGAGGCTGTCCCTGCTGAAGCCTGTGGCGTCGATATAAGCCGCATTCACATCAATAATACACTCCTTGTCGTCGGTGATCACGATGGCTTCGTTGGACTGGGTAAAAACCTGCTCAAAAAGACGAAGCCGTTCTGCCAGGACATTCAACTCCCCGACCTTGAGCCTTAGAGCGGCATTAAGCAACGACAACTGCTCGGTCCTTTTTGCCACCCGTTCTTCCAGATCTTCTTTGACTTTGGCCAGGGCCTGCTGGGCCACCTTCTCTTCTGAGATATCCCTTATGAATCCGGTAACAAAAAGTTGATCCCTGACCTTGAACTGACTGACGGACAATGCCACGGGCACCATCTTTCCGTCTTTCCGTATTCCTGTTTTCCCTCTGCCCTTGCCGATGACATTTGCGGTCCCGGTGGCCACGGTTTCCAGATACCGCTCTATATAACTATCATGCCGGCTGTCATGGGGCGCGGGCATGAGCATGGATACATTCTTTCCCAGCATCTCCTCCCGGGTATATCCGAACAAAGCTTCCGTGGCCGGATTCACATCATTGATACATCCTTTTTTATCAATGATGATCAACCCCTCTGCTGCAGTGGTCATAATACTCTGAAGGCGATTTTCCCGGGCTTCAAGATCGGCAATGGACTGGTCAATGCGACGGGTCATAGTATTAAAGGCCCGGCCCAGAATATGAATCTCATCCCCCTGGTGGACAGGGGGTCCGGATAAATCATTTTCCGTTCTGAAACTCATAACATCCCTTGTCATCTGTGTCAGAGGACGGGTGAGATAACGGGATAAAATTACGATTAATCCGGCACTCAATAGAATCAGAGCACCGGTGAGGAACAGACTTTGCCTTTGATTCCGGGTCACAGCCTGAAGCACCATTTGTTTCGGGGTAACGACCAGCATAAAAAGTTGGGTTTCACCGACAGCAATGCCCTGGTCCGCAAGGATGATCCGGTTAAAGGCCTTGACATTGTTTCCGTCGACCCAGACACGGGGAGACTTGGCAGGGCCCTGGCCTGAATCATAATACAGATCAAGAGATCGGGTGGCAATATCATCGGTAATTGTGTGGGGGATATCGGTTTCAAAGCTAAAACATTTTTCCGGATCCGGGTGCACCAAAAAATCGCCGTTGCGGTTAAACAGATAAACCGCCTCTGAGCCAATCAATTCAAGGTTGAGACGGTCCAGTTCCGGGCCCATGTTCACATTGATGATGATAATGCCGAAAACCCGGTTCCCGTCAAATACAGGCAATGCCACCCTCAGGGTACGAATTTCAGGATAAGTGATCCTGCCGTGATCCCTGTTGTAATTAATTTTCGACAACAACACCTTTGACCGGTCAAGTTTCAGGGCGGCTTTAAAATACTCCCTGTCCCCTTTGGCCTGGAGTTTATGATCCGGGGTAACAACAATTTGCCTTAGTTGTTTCTCCACACGGACCAATTCCCTTCCACTGTCATCCACCCCGATAAAACGAATCTGAAAATACTCCGGATTCTGTCCGAGAAATTGTGTAAAAATAATACTCAGCCGTTCTTTCAATATGGGCAGGGGTGCATTGTCGTAGTGATCAACACCGGTTTGCCAACTTCGCATAATACCTGCTATGGGAGGGACTGCTGCCAGGAACCGGGCATCCCGGATATAGGCATTCACCTGTTGCTGCAACCGCAGGTTTACCCCCAGACTTTCCTGGCCCAGAAGATCCAGCTCTTTTTCAATGAGATCCTGACTGTTCTGGTGATAAACCACCAGACCTGTGGTACCGGTCACAACAATGCTGAGCAGAGTAAATACCAGGGCAAATTTCCCTGCGATGGACAATTTAAATGGGAGCGATATTTTTTCCATTTATTCGCATCTTTCGAGGAGTTCGTCTTATAGTAAGCCGGGATGCATTAACATGTCAATGAAAGTTAATTTGAACCCGAAACTCCTGTCAATCCCTGCCCAATTACAGTCCAGGCCCCGTTTATGGTAAAGACGTTGACCGCCTGCCACCGGGAAATAGACTGCCTTGAATCGAAAAATCAGGGAATGGTTCCGTCTATTTTTCCAAAAACCGCTTCCGTATCTCTTCAACCCGCTTTCTGTTAACCCCCAGATCCGAATACCCCATGCGGGAGGCAGACCGGATATGAATCGTGTTTTCATCATCCGGAAACCAGAATTCCACATCATCTTTAAACCGCATCACCCTGGAGGTGAATATAACATGGAGATAATCGGACTGGTCAGTGATGATATAGGTTCTCTCCATTTCCAGCAGGATAAGCTTTATTTTCTCCCGTGCAGCCTCTTTACCGGCTGTATATGAAATGGGGGCAATACTGTGGGCCTCATCCCCATCCTTGCTGGTCACGCAATTGGGTTTATCCGGGCAGGGCTGCAATCCGTTCTTTCCCAATCCGACTTCCGGGATGCTGCACCCTGATGCAAGAATAAGTATGCACAAAAAACTGCCGGCCATGATCAATGATTTCATTTCAAAAGCATCCTTTCTTATTGAATTCATCCTTCTTTACTGCCAAAGCCTAAAACACGGTTTTCAATTACGCCGCTCTCAAATATCAAATCATAGCGGCCGATATCTTTAAATCCATAGTGCTTGTAAAATGTAATGGATTTATTCCGGACCCAGGTATACAGCCAGAAACAACTGCCATAACGGACCTCAACTTCCCTCAACAACTTCCGGCCGATGCCCAGTCCCTGGAAAGGCCCCTGAACATATAGCTTTTCAATCTCAAATCCGTTTTCTTTGCCTTCAAACCCGGATTCCAGGTTCACAAGGGTGTAAGCCCGCAAAAAATCGCCCGCAACACAAACAAGTAATCTGTATTTCGGATCGTTCAGAACCTGTTGAAAATAGTCCGGTGAAAACAGGGACAATACATAGGATGACACCTCTCTATTGATGCCGTCAACCGCGTAGGTCTCAAGCCAGACCTGTAATGACAATGCGGTAAGATTAATGCAGTCCTCTTGTTTTGCCTCTCTGATCATTACTTTTCCCTACCATATGATTTGGTGAATAGACGCTATCCTTAAGGAAAGTCTTAACAATAGAGAAGGGCTCTTGTAAACGCTAATCTATATCCTTTCTCGAAGACGAACAGAAAACTGGAGCGGGAAGTATTGACAGGATACTAAACACATGTTAGCTAACATAAGTTACATAACATATGTTTGATATAAAAATTGCAGGAAAACAATTTATGCCTCCAAAAATCAAATTTGAAAAAAATGCGATTCTGAATGCTGCATTTGAAGTGGTTCGCCATTATGGTTGGCCCGGGCTTACGGCCCGGGCCATTGCAGAAAGGCTAAACTCTTCCACAGGCCCCATTTATACCCATCTCAAATCCATGAAAACCCTTGAGGACAAAATCCTGGAAAAGGCTTTTGAGATCCTGCTTAACTACCAGACCAAACAGCGGACAAAAGATATTTTCCTGAATATGGGGATTGGATATGTCCTGTTTGCCAAAGAGGAAAAACATCTGTTCAGATGCATAAATGATGAACGATACAACGATCTTAACAGAGAATACCATGATAAGATATTCAAAGCTCTTGGCAAGAAATTATCCGCCTATCCCATTGTTAAAGGCCTGCCGCAAGAACAGGTGGATCGATTTCTTTTACAGGGCTGGACATACTCCCATGGTCTGGCAAGCCTTGTGAACAAGGGATTTTATCAGGAAATCACAGATGATGAAATCACAGAGCTTGTCACATTTACAGGGTTAAGGTTTGCACAGGGCTTTAAAGAGATGCTCACAGGAACGGCAAAAACCGCCTCAAAAAAATAATCAGGAGTCGTTATGGGACACATTGTTGGTAAGGATATATATTACGCCCTTGGACAGAAGATTGACGGTTCAACGGTAAAGGCGCCATGGAACTCAGCCTTCCACGAGATTCTCAAGACATTGTTTTCGATAGAAGAGGCAGATCTTTTTATCAGGCTGCCCTATACCCTATCCGCGCTTGACCGGATTTCCAAAACCACCGGCTGTGGAAAGACAAAACTGAAAAGAATGCTTGATACCATGACCTCAAAAGGACTTGTCGTGGATCTCTGGGTCAACGGAGAGTACCATTATATGCCCTCTCCTCTGATTGTGGGAATATTCGAGTTTACCATGATGAGAACCGATAATGGGCCGGATACCCGAAAATGTGCCGCCCTTTTCCATGAGTACCTGAACGGCCATATCGACTTCTGGAAGGAAAACACAAAAGATAACGCCTTTGCCTTCATCAGGACCCTTGCCCATGAAGAGGCAGTTGTACCGGCAGATCACATTGAAATCTATGATTATGAGAAAGCTGAAAGCTTGATTGAGGCCTCAGATCGTTTCAGTATCGGCATCTGCTCCTGCCGGCATGAAAAACTCCATTCAGGGACCAAGCAATGCGATATCCCTTTGGACACCTGTTCTTCTTTCGGGATTTTTGCCGATTTCATGATCAGGAACAAGCTGGCAAAAGAGGTTTCCAAAACCCAGATGCTTGAAAATCTGGCACGGTCAAAGGAACTTGGACTAGTTCTCCAGGCGGACAATGTAAAAAACAGAATCAGTTTTATGTGCCATTGTGACAAATGTTGCTGCAATCCCCTCCTCGGCATACGAAAATTCGGATTCCCAAATACTGTGGTGACCTCTAATTTTATTGCCCGGGTGGATACTGACCATTGTATAGGCTGCGGCCAATGCTCCAGCGCCTGCCCGGTTGATGCCATCAATATGAAGCCCACCGACCAGATCAAAAAAAGCGGCAAGGTTAAAAAATGTGCTGAGGTGAACGATGACATCTGTATCGGATGCGGGGTTTGCGCCCTGCAATGTAAACCCAAAGGGATTCAATTGGCAGCAAGAAGCCAACGGGTGCTGACCCCGGATACCACCTTTGAACGAATTATCTTACAATCTCTGGAAAAAGGCAGCCTGCAAAACCAGATTTTCGACAATCCCCAAAGTAATACCCAGGCCTTCATGCGCATGGTAACCGGCGCATTTTTCAGACTGTCCCCGGTAAAAAAAGCATTGATGAGCGATACACTCAGATCATCGTTTTTCAATTTCCTCAACACCGGTCTGAAACTAAAAGACAAGGAGTGGGTGACAAAAATTTAAGACCATCCGAAGAATTGACGGGCAGGAAAGTATCCTGCCCGCCCCTTTATCAATATCAGGCGCTTTGTTTTTCGGCCATCACCTGGGAAGCAAGGTCGGCCATTGGGTTGGGCCGGGTGGAAAGGGCCTGTTTTGCCCAGTCCATGAAAAACTCCCCCTCCCCTTCAGGTGCTTCATGGGTACCCAGGACAATTTTGATCTCAGGGAACTCTTTTTCAAGAAGACGGGCATATTTTTTCTTGAACGGGCAAAGCGCCATAACACAGGAAGACAAATGAATGGCCGTAACCCCCAGCACAGCCAGAGAGCGGACGCGGGTGAGAAGTTTTTCAGGAGCCACAGCTGTGGGGCAACCGGCACAATTGATGATCCCGGCAAGCTGAGCGCCGCCTTCGGCTTCATACCCTTTAAACTCCCCGCCGCTGGCATATACATCTTCAAGACATTTAAAGGATGAGCATCCCAGATCCTGGGTGGTGTTACTGCATGTTAAAATACCGACTTTTTTCATTTCTACCTCCATGGTTATGGTGTTTTGGGGTGACCGGCCAACCCTGATAATAGACCGGTCACTTATTACATATCGACAGATATTTCAAAATTTATACTTTAATCCACACACGCATCTATTCTTGACGGCCGCCCACTCAAAATAGACCAGTCTATTAGACTTAGATCAAATTTTTTTAGCCCATGAGCATGGCCATAATAAGCTTTTTATGGAGTTGCAAAGGAGCCGCACTTCTGATGATTTTCATTTTCACCAGGGCGCCGTGCCAGGAAGATACTATAAATTCAGCCATCTCCCGGTTGGATATATCACCTGATATATGCTCAGGGATTTCCCGATTGCCCTGGGCCTGATCCAGCAGATCCTGATAAATTCGGGCTACTTTTTCAACCGATTCGGTCAGTCTATCGCTGAATGCTGAATTCAGATCGCCCATCTCCTGGGACAGATTCCCCACAGGACATCCGCATTGAAAATCAAGTTCTTTAAAAAATCCAATAAAGAAATCAAACATATTCTCAATTTTTTCCAGGGACGCCAGGTCCTCATCTTTGAGAATCGGTTCAAGCATGGAGAGATAGGAATCATCATAATAGTCAATCACCTGAAGCCCGAAATCTTCTTTATTCTTAAAATAAAAATAAAATGATCCTTTAGGCACCTGTGCCGCAGTCAGGATCTCCTGAATCCCTGTGTGGTTATACCCTTTGTGATGAATAATCCGGGCACCAGCTTCGATAATTTTATATTTTGTATCTTGTTTCATATAATAGTGTCGTTGTTTTATGGAAACGCATAATAGACCAGTCGTCTACACTTGTCAATCCATATTATTTTCAGAAGATCTGTTGCCAGGAGATTCATCACCTACAGCTGTGCCTTACCCCCCCCCCAATATCTGAGGCTTACCTTGCCTCATCAAACACGTCATGGTAGTTTTAAAGTTATCGCCCCTCACTAACCAGAAAGGAGATATCCACATGACCCTGGAACAAAAATACCATACCGGTGTGGTGTGGCAGGATTTTCAACATAAGGAACTCATGGATCTTTTCTTCAAGCTCAAAAAGGCCAGAGACGACCAAGCGGACGAGGATGCCTTTAAACACGCCATTGCCTTTTTATCCATGTATGTAAACCACCATTTTAAACTTGAAGAAGTCTATATGGATATTTATGCCTATCCGGACCGGGAGAAACATAAGCTAGAGCATAACTCCTATATAAAGACCCTGAAAGCATTCCGCATCAACCATAAGACCTATTCCGCAGCGGCTATGGATAAATTGATGACCAAAATTAAAAACTGGATTCTGAACCATATTCTGGGGGATGATAAAAACCTGGGAGCCCATATCCTGAAAGCTGAACAAAAGCGGTACCAACCATGATGAATCAAACCTTAAATCTATTGTCCCGGCACAGATCCATTCGGAAGTTTTCCGACAGACCCGTACCTGACGAGACGATAACATCCTTGGTTGAAACGGCCCGGCACGCCTCCACATCTCACCATGTTCAGGCTTATACGATCATCCGTGTCAGAAATTCTCATACCCGACAGACCATTGCCGACCTGGCCGGGCCCCAGCCCTGGGTCGCCCAGGCCCCTGTCTTTCTGGTATTCTGCGCAGACCTTACCCGGCTGATTCAGGCAGCTAAATCCCTTGACGTTCAGCCTGAAACCGGATGGGCAGAACAGCTGATCGTGGCCACGGTGGACACCTCCCTTCTGGCCCAGAACCTCATGATCGGGGCTGAGTCTGTCGGTCTTGGCGGGGTCTTTATCGGCGGCATCCGCAATGATCCGGAAAAGGTCTCTACCCTGCTTAAAATTCCGGACCAGGCCTTTCCTGTATTCGGCATGTGCCTGGGTTATCCGGACCACGATCCTGACGTCAAACCCAGATTTACCGTGGACATGGTTCTCAAAGAGGAGACATTTTACGGGCCTTCCGGAAAGCCGGATAAGGATCAGGATAAGAAAGATATAGCCTTGTTTGACAAAATTGCCAATACATACTATCAAAACCGAAATACCAATACTAAAGACCAAACCTGGACCCGGCAATTGGGTGAATTCACCGGAAAAATCATCCGGCCGGATTTGAAATCCTTCCTTAATAAAAAGGGCTTTTTTCTAAAGTAAAGCATACGTTTAACTTCCCATGCAGATGACCCAGGAACAGAACCGAATTGTTAATTGCGATCTTACACCCGGCCAGACCCTGAAAATCATGGCCTTTGCCGGCACCGGAAAAACCACTACCCTTGAAGCTTATACCCGGCAGCGGCCACACACACGTTTTTTGTACATCGCCTTTAATAAAAGCGTTCAGCTGGAAGCTGCCCAGCGCTTTCCGGCCAATGTCACAGCCAGAACCACCCATGCCCTGGCCTTCAGGGCCAAGGGGTTCAAATACAAGGACCGGCTGACACCCGGATTCAAGGCGAACCAGGTCATGGCGGCACTGGAACTTACCAAATATGAAGATGCCCGGTTTGCCATGGATACCCTGAACCAATACCTGGTCTCTTCCGATCCCAAGGTCACCATTCACCATATTCCCGTTACAGCCCGGGCCTTTTACCGAAAAAACAAGACGACCATGCCTGACCTGGTGACCCTGGCCAATACCCTGGGCCGTTTCATGTGTGACGGATCCCGCCCGGAGATCGGCATGCTCCATGACGGCTATTTAAAACTCTATCAATTATCCAACCCGGTACTGGATTATGACTGCATCCTTCTGGATGAAGCCCAGGACATAAACCCGGTTACGGCGGCCCTTGTGTTTTCCCAGACCCGGGAAATTATTCCGGAACGCCTACCTGCCTCCCTGATTCTGGTGGGAGATAACCACCAGCAGATCTATAGTTTCAGGGGGGCAAAGGACAGTCTCAAAACATTTGAGGCCTACAAAACCGAATACCTGACCCGAAGTTTCCGCTTTGACAATAATGTGGCCCGGGTGGCAAACATGGTCCTCAACACCTTTAAAAAAGAAACCCGGTCCCTTGCCGGAACGCAGGTTCCCCAAAAGCCGGCCTGGAATCCTGCTACCTACACCATAATTGCCAGAACCAATGCCACCCTGTTTGACAAGGCCGCATCCCTGGTCAAAAACCACACCATCGGATTTATCGGTGGGGTGGCCGGTTATAGGCTGCCCCGGCTCAAGGATGTATACTACCTCTACGACAGGTCAGCGGACAGAATCCGGGATCCC
The DNA here is from genome assembly GCA_003354055.1 of Desulfobacteraceae bacterium. Next base: position 14,020 of record PIVQ01000027.1, read on the forward strand.
TATATCCGGGGATTTAAGAATTTTTCGGCACTCAAATCCTATGCTCAAACTGTGGAGGATTACGAAATATTAAGCCAGTGCCGACTGGTTGAAAAATACAGATCCAGACTGCCGGGCCTTATAGACCTGGTACTGGACAAGGCAATAGATATAAAATCAGGCCAGGAGACAAAGGCCGCAATCCTTCTGACCACAGCCCATAAGGCCAAGGGTCTGGAATGGCCCCAGGTACTTCTTATGGATGATTTTATTCCTGTTATCAAAGAGGGAATCCCCATTGATCCCAAAGGGGCGGACCCGGATGAGTTCAACCTCATCTATGTGGCCATGACCCGGGCCATGACCCATCTGCGCTTTGACAAGGCCTGCGATATCCCGGCGTTTATCCGTTATTGTATAAAGAAAAAATAGGGCTGTTATTTAGGGGCCCAGAACGGGGCCACGGCCGCCTGCTTGATCTCAACGGTTTCCCAGACATTGCCCTTTACATAGGCCTCATTGTCCAGCCATTCCTTATCAAGGGCTTCTCTGGAGTCAAAGTCACAGACAATCATTGATCCTGCCATTTTTCCCTCGTCATTCAAAATGGCAGCCGCATAGAGCCAGCGACCGGTTTCATGCATCTTCTTCGCAGTTGCAAGATGGCCTTCCCTGGCAGCCATACGCCGGTCCAGGGCATTTTCATCGGTTCCGTCACGTCCGATCACGATAAATTGCATAATCTTTCTCCGATCTTTATCTTGTCTACAGCCCGGTCATGCTGGGCAATACCACATTGTCCCCAACAAACTTGACCGTAATATTTTTAGCATCATTGCCCCAGATGCAATTTTTGGTACCGAGTGCAGCATCACAGCTATCAGGTTCGCCGATCAGTGCAATCACCTGGGTGTATTCCATACCCATCTCAATCTTATCATAATTTTCCCGGGTCACCTTGGAACACCCCATCACCAGTGCAGCACAGAGCATCACTGCAAATATCCATCTGTAAATTTTCATTGTAAATTCCTTTTCGGTTTGGCAGCCGGAATCCGGCCGATCATAAGACTGTAAAGGCTTTTTATATCCTATTTACCGCCCTGAATCAACAAGGTCTTAAGCGCTGTCTGGCGCTGGCTGATGTCCTGGTTTTGAACCGCCATACCCAAGGCCCTGCGAGTTCCTACAAAAACAACCAGGCGTTTTGCCCGTGTAATTCCGGTATAGATCAGATTTCTGAACAGCATTTTAAAATGCTGGGTCAACACCGGAATAATCACCACTTCAAATTCACTGCCCTGGGATTTGTGAATGGTAATGGCATAGGCCAGATCCAGCTCCATGATATCTGCCTGCTTGTACTGGATTACCCTGTTATCCGGGAAAAACTGCACCGCACAGGTCATGTCCATGGTGTTGATCTCCACTATGATGCCGATATCCCCGTTAAACACGCCGAGTTCATAGTTGTTTTTCCGGTGGATCACCCGGTCCCCGGTTCTGAACACCCTTTGCCCCACCGTGATTTGCTGTTTGCCCTGGGAAAAGGGGTTGGCAGTCTCCTGGATTTCACGGTTCAAAGACAAGGTCCCCAGACTCCCCCTTGTCATGGGCGACAGGATCTGAATCTCTGCATTTTTGCCTACATATCTGGGGATCCATTCCATGTAAAGTTTTTTCACTACATCCAAAGCGGTCAAACCGTAATGAAGGGAAGACCAGGGATGGACTTTTTTGACCACAGCCATGAGCTCGGCTATTTTATTGTCAGTCCCGGCCAGACGCTCCACGTCCACGTGGGCAAACTTCTTAGGGATCTGAATTTCTGTTTCATAGGGAGAACCGGATTCATTGACCCTGAACTCATAAAAATAGTCCGGTTCTGATACGCCGGAATCTGCGGATCCGATCTCAGGATCCGTGTCGGAAGAGGCCCCCTGCCCCGTATCGGTCTGCTCCGTGTATATCCGCTTGACCCGATTGATAAAGGTAAGCTGCTCTTTTGTGGCCTCATCGGAATCAATAAACAGACAATCGGCCTTACCCTTCCAGATGGAGGGATTTTTAAACGGTGAGGGAACCCAGGGCATATCCCCTTTATTTATCTGATGGGCATATTTAATGATCATGGATTCTTTGGCCTGGCGAAATACCTGAGTCAGCCTGAAACAGGGGAGACGGTCCGAGGCAATGATATCCTTAAGCACATTCCCGGCCCCCACTGAGGGAAGCTGATCATAATCCCCGATAAAGACCACCTGACTTTCCACAGGAACCGCTCGCAGCATCGAAGCGGTCAGGCTGATATCCAGCATGGAGCATTCATCCACCACAAGAAAATCGGTTTTCAGAGGGGATTTCTCGTTTTTCTTAAAGGAGCCGCCCTTCCACCCCAGTAGCCGGTGAATGGTTTTGGCCTCCCTGCCGATCACCTCTGTCATCCTCTGAGCTGCCCTGCCTGTAGGGGCTGCCAGCATCACCCGGCGGCCCATGGCTTCCAGCAGCTTGACCATAACCCGGGTGGCTGTGGTTTTTCCGCATCCGGGCCCGCCTGTTAAAACGGAGAATTGTTCCCGGGCAATACTGCCCACAGCTCCTGCCTGTTCTTCACTCAACTGCATCTGCATGGTTTCACAGAAAAGTGTAATCCATCTTTCCACCCTTGCCCGGTCAATCTCCCGTTCAGGACCCGGTTCCAGAACCCTCCGGGCCACATAGGCCTCATCAAAGTAAAGAGATCTTGCATAGTAACAGGCCAGAGTCTCTTCGCCATCCCCGGGAAGGTTCCGGCGCATAAGTTGCCGGTCCTTTTCCATCTTGTCCAGCAGTTGATTCAGTTTATCTGTCAAATCCAGAGCCAGCAGTTCCTTGACCTGATCCCGGATCTGGGGAGCTGTGAGATAGCAATGACCGAAGTCCCGGGCCGCAGACAATACATGCCGAATACCGGCCTCAATCCTCTGGGGGCTGTCCGGGGCAAGACCGATGCTCAGGGCCACCTTGTCCGCAGAAAAAAAACCGATCCCGTAAAAATCATTAGATAGGCGATAGGGATCCTGGGTAGTCCAGGCAATGGCATTGTCCCCGTACTCCTTATAAATACGGACGGCAAACAAGGTTGAAATCCCATGGGATTGCAGAAACATCATTACATCCCGAATGGCCCTATGTTCCTGCCAGGCCTCTGAAATCACGGCCAGTTTCTTTTTGGCAATTCCCGGCACCTCCACCAGACGTTCAATGTCGGTTTCAAACACATCCAGGGTGTGGTCTTTGAAATGACGGACAATCTTTTTAGCGGTCTTTGGCCCCACCCCCTTGATCAGGCCTGAACCGATATACTTTTCCAGGGCAGAGGCAGTGGCTGGCTTTTTCTCCTCGGCCTGGGTGGCCTTGAACTGCCTGCCGAACTTGGGATGCATGGTCCAGGCGCCAGTAAATTCCATGGTAGCCCCGGCAAAGACTTTGGTCTGGTGTACTACCACGGTTTCCCTGGTATTGGGGTTATCAAAGGGTAAAACCTTTAAAATCGACCACCCGTTATCAGGGTTATGAAAGGTAACCCGATCGACCACCCCTTTTAATATCTCGGGCATATAACCTATATGGCTCTGACTGTTCACGTTCTGGTTCATAGCCAGTCAGCATATCGAACCCCCGGGATTCTGACAACTTTTTTCCGCGGAGACCCCGTTTTAATCATTCCCCAATTTAAGACAAAAGTTCTTCGGCTTGACATTTGGTCATATGTTTCGTACATTTGTTCGAAACATATGACCAATTCGAAATCATTAACAGGACGAGGATCTCATGGGAACACCAAAAGATTCACTTATTACACGATCAAAAATATTAGAAGCTGCAGGCCGGCTATTTACGGAAAAAGGGTTTAAAGGAGTAACAGTCCGGGATATTGCCCTTGCTGCCGGGGTTCATCTGGGGGCATTAAACTATCACTTTCGCACCAAAGACGCCCTTTACAGGGAGGTGCTTTTAGAAGCCTGCCGTGTGGCATCTCTTTCAGAAGAAGAACAGGAGTTCCTGCTCACCCTTGCCCCGGAAGAGGCTTTGTTTGAAATTATCAGTGAATCCCTGAAGTTGTTCAGAGAACAGGAGGACTCCCATTGGCAGTCTGCCATTCTGTCCCGGGAATGCCGGGATCCTGGCCCTGTATTCAAAGAGCTGGTGGATGAATATTTTACCCCCCAGTCGCAATTTTTCAACCGCATCCTGTCTGAAATTGTAAAGCGGCCAGCAACCGACATGTCGATTCAATTTGCTGGTATTTCCGTCCTAGGACTGGTGGAAACCTGCGGTCTTTACCGCCATTATGTGGAAGCGGTATCTCCGGGGTTGCTGGAACACGGGGAAAACGACGACTGGTTTGCCCGGCAGATCACCCGGATGATCATCTGGACGGCATCCCAAAAAGATTAGAACCGGTAGACTGATTCGATCGGATAAGAAAGGAAATCTACTATGAACGTATATATGATCAAAGCATCAGCTCCAGGCCCCTTTAAAGAGTACAAAAAAGCCATGGGTGCTCCGCCCCAGAGTATTTTTTCCCTGGCAGCCGCCACACCGGAAGGGGTGGGGATCACCCTGTGTGACGAAACCATCGGTATGAAACCAGAATTTAATAACAATGCCGATATTGTAGTCCTGCTCTTCCACACCCCGGATGCCGTCCATGCCTACGCCCTGGCAGACAAATTCAGGACCAGGGGTAAAACTGTAGTCCTTGGGGGACTCCATCCAAGTTTTATGCCTGAAGAGGCCCTGCATCATGCTGACAGCCTTCTCATAGGTGAAGCTGAAGGCATTTGGGAGGATCTGCTGGCAGATTATCGGAACAATTGCCTGAAACCAGCCTACCAGCGGGATACCTCGGTAGATCTGGCCCAGGTAAATCCCTATCCAACGGATAAGATTTCCCCTTCAAAATACAATCATTTCTGGTCGGTCCTGGTGTCCAGAGGCTGTGTCCACAGATGCGACTTTTGTGCAGTTCCACCGTTTTTCTCAGGGAAATACCGGCTGCGGCCCATTGAAAATATAGTGGCGGAGATCAAGGCTGCGCCAACCGATTGGTTTGAACTCCATGCGGACAACCTCACTGCAAACCGGGGCTATGCCCTTGAACTGTTCAATGCACTGGCACCCTTAGACATCAACTGGATGGGAGAGGCCACCATCAAGCTGGCCGATGATGAGGAACTGCTGCAGGCGGCGGCGCAAAGCGGATGCAGGGGATTATTAATCGGAATTGAGACCCCGTCCCAGACCGCTCTTACGGAATCAGGAAAAGGATTTGTTAGTCCGGATGATATCCGGGAAAAAATCACCCGGTTCCACAACCACGGCATCAAAATAACATCATCCATGATATTCGGATTTGATACCCATACGCCGGAGATCTTCAAGGAAAGTGAAGCTTTCTGCCGATACGTCGGCATTGATGAAGTGGAATCCGTAATTCTGATTCCCTTTCCAGGCACCCCGTTATACAAACGTCTGGAAGCTGAAAACCGGCTGCTGACAAAGGACTGGTCCAAATACAACGGAGATAGTGTGGTCTTTTCCCCTGCAAAGATGACGGCTGACTGGCTTAAACGGGGATCTGTCCAATTCTGGCAGGAAATCAGAAAGAAAAAGCCCGTCGCCCCCCAACCTTTTCTGGAGTCTGAAAAAAACAAACCCCAAGACTCCCTTCCAAGGCGTATCACAAAGGGCGGCCCCTCCCTGACCACTGGGCCTGCCCCCACACGGTGGAAGTCTGTCCTGGCACTGGGAATCATCGGTACGGGACTTTGGTTTGAATGGTACTGGATCTGGGGTGCCCTTCTGGTCATTTGGGCAATCACAGACCTTCGCAGTCACCATACCTACCTTCTGGATGATATTCCAAGATCAGAATCACCCATCCTCTATTGGATTGTCGTTCTCATGTGGCTAACTATGGGAATATGGGCCCTGAGCACCTCACCGGCTCTGTCCGGGCTCATCATTGCACTTAACGCTACATTTAATTTCCACCTGCCGGCATGAAATCACAAATTTCTTTAAATATTCTGGTCAGACGATTCTGGAAAAAAACCCTGGTAACCTGGGTAATGGTTGTGTGTGAAGGTCTGATTTTGCTGGCCATGCCCCTGGTCATCGGCTGGGCCGTGGACGATCTCATGCACAAGGACACCAGGGGCCTTGTGCACTTGGCAATTCTCTGCGTTTCATTGCTGGTGGTAGGAGCTGCCCGCAGGTTTTACGATACACGGATCTATTCGGGTATTTATAAAAAGGTCAGTCGTGAAATGGTGGGCAGGGAAATCAGGCAGCAAACCTCAATATCCAGAGTATCGGCCCGGATGAACCTGTTTACCGAATTCGTGGAATTCCTTGAAAACGCATTGCCTGATATTTTCAACCACCTGGTGGGGCTGACCGGGACCCTGTGCATCATTCTTTTTATGGATACCAAGGTGTTCATTGCCTGCATCATGGGTATCGGAGTGACCACCCTCATCTATAAATTCAGCAAAAACAAAATGATGAATTTGAACAAGGGGCAAAATGATGAATTTGAAAAACAGGTGGATGTGCTTGCGTCCAAAAGTAAGAAACGCTTGAACAGCTATCTGACCAATGTCATGGGCTGGAACATCCGTCTGTCAGACCTGGAAACCATTAACTTCTCCTTGACCTGGATGGTACTCACGGCTGTGCTGCTAACCACTCTGCTTGTAGTAGCTTCGCCCGGCACTGCGAGCTTCGGCCATATTCTCACCATGGTCATGTATGTATTCGGGTTTATCGAGAGTATTCTTGCCTTTCCTCTCTACTATCAGCAGTTGGTGAGGCTTCAGGAAATTGCCAGGCGTCTGGGCTGAATAATTTCCGGATCAGGCGACCTATTCCTCCACCTTGGCCCCGTTTTCAATCAGGAGACGTTTAAGAATGGAACGATGGCAGAGGGCCTCATCTTCACAATAGCACCCCACGGAAAAATGGGTGTCCAGAGACATGGCCACCAGAAGTTCCAACACCCGTAAATTCTCAGGTCGGGCCATTTCTGTCCGGTATTTCTTCTCAAACGCCTTCCACTCCTTGTCTGTTTTTACCGCTTTGCCCAACTTCATGGTTTCCGCACTGGGAGAGACATTGGGCAACCATACGTCATAATAGTTTTTTGAGGAAAACTCCTTTTTGGAAACGCCCCGGGGAGGTCGGCGAACCGTGCCGATGCGAAGCCCTTCATCTTTGGTACGGTCACTGCCCAGCCTGACGATGCGTACGGTCATTTAAGCACTCCTCATTTATTGTCCTTTTAGGTTCATATACAATCCATATACGGACAGACTCCCCTGATTAAAATCCAGATCAGGATACCTGGAAAAGCCCATGCCTTCATACATTTTCCAGGCAATCTCCATTGACTTTGTGGTGTGCAGGATCACCTGGGAATTGCCCAGTTCCCGGGTTATTTGGATACAGGCCGAAGTCAATGCCTTGCCCACACCAAGGCCCCTTGCAGCAGATTTCACCGCCAGCAACCTGATACCGGAACTGTTCACACACAGGTTTGCACTTCCGCCGGAGTTATAGTTTACCATATCCCCCACAAAGGTCACCCCGCCCAGGACCTCTTCATTCTCCCTGGATACGGCCACCCAGATCTCAAGCCCCGGGATAGAGGCCCGTGTTCCCACATCAGCGAGCATGGCGTAATATTCCGGCTGTTCCACTCTACCCGGCATCCCCGAAAGCTGTTCATACACCTCAATTGTCATCCGTCCCAAAACTTCGTACTCATCAGACTTTGCCTGACGAATGTAATACGGTTTACCTGTTTCCTCTTTCACATTACCCTCCTCATGATTGACACCTTTTTACCAGATCATGCCGAGGGTGTATGTGACTTAAGTCACATACTGTAGAATGTTAGAATATGTGACCTTGGTCACATACAATAAACGTTTACCTTTTAACTGTTCAAAAGGCGTCCGAGTTCTTGCCCGTCAACGATCTCTATCTGTCCCCGGGCCAGTTTGATCAGACCGGCATCGGAAAAACTGTTCAACACCCTGGTGACCATTTCTCTCACCGTACCCAGTTCATCGGCCAATTCCTGGTGGGAGACCCTGAGATCCCTTCCCCGACTGACCAATAAGGCGGCAAGACGTCTGTCCAGTTTCGAGAAGGCCACCTCTTCAACCAATTGCATTAAGTGTAAAATCCGCTGTGAAATCAAAGAAAATATAAAATTACGAAAGGCTTTTGACTCCAGAAGGGAATCAAACTCACGGGCAGGCATCATGATCAGACAGACCTCTTCCTTTACCTGTCCTGAGGCATTATACAACTTGTCACCAAACAGGCATCCGGCTGTGACAATGCAGGCATCGCCGGCAGAGACATGATAAAGGGAAAGCTCCCGTCCGTGAACAGATTGCTTAAAAACCCGGAGGTTTCCCGAAAGCACAAAAGGGAACGCCTGGCAGGGCTGCAGTTCATCAAAAATCAACGTTCCCGGGGCAAGCGTTATTATTTTGGCTCTCGACAGTACCCGTTCCAGAAGTTCCTGATCCACTTCCAACAACACCGGGTACAATTTAAACAATTCCTTTTTTTGATTTTCAGCAATCATATTAATTTTCCCCATAGGTTACCATTACACTCAGTGTTCTTCTTTATCACACAGCAGCTCAAAACAAAAAATAGTAAAAATCGAACTAATTACGAGATTGTTAAATTTCATTGCCTTTGGTTTTGTTATCTTATTACTCAGTTCCAGCGATATCACTCTCTTGACAGGATTTCCCCTGAAATGATAAGTCACTGGCATTGTCAAATTCAAGAAAGAGAGCATCAATGGACACCCCGAAAACGCGTACACCAGACTCAGAAGCGCTAAAGTCGCCTATGCAGGATATGCAGAAGACCAATTTGATCTCCCAATGGGCCTTTGATACCCGCCCCATACTCGGACGCTTTCACCTCTGGCTGGAGGATGTCCGCGTCAATTGGATCCGGGGCAAAGGTAAATCCCAGATGATGGATTCCATTTCATTTACAGATGACAGGACCGAAAAAATGCTGGCCATGACATCGGCGATCACTGCCATGGGAACCAGGCTGTTCGGCCGTTACGGCGAGGGTCGCGGCCTTACCAAAAAAAATCTCAACCTGGTTAAAAAAGATGCAGACGCCATTTCAGCCTATGCCATGAGTGAAAGCCTCTGGTATCTGTCCAGAACCCTGCCTGAGAACCATGCAATCATGGTCTGCCTGGGCGAGGGACTCATGCCCAAGGCCGGGGAAACAGCGGAAATGGGAGCCAACCCGCTGCTGGGATTCGGCAGGATTTATGCCAGGCCCCAGGTGGCCAAATACCTGGAGAGCTGTGTACTAAAGCTGATAAATGATCCTGCGTACTGCTGGGAGGATTTCAGACGGGCCATTGCCAAAAAAGACATTACGGTATGGGGCGCCGCCATTGATACCCTGGAAAACACATCCAGGTTTGCAAAGGGTGAACCCACAGGGCCAATGAGCATCCTTCACATCTTTGACCAGCCGTTGATTATTTCAGACCAGTATGAGGGTTATGTGGGCTGTCTGGTGCTGCCCCAAACCGTTGTTGAAAAGGCAGCGTACCAGTCGGTCCTGGTCAATTATTTTACCCCCAGAACAATGGTTATGGATGCCATCAAAGATGCCTATCCTGAAATTCTTCCCGAAAATGTTCATGTCTGGACCCTGACCGGAGAACAGCGCAAACCAAGGATCGGAACACTCTGGGACCAGTGGAAAGAAGCAGGCGCTCATCTTGTAGACGAGAGCTGGACCCTTCCCACGGGAATTGCACCGTTTACGGATTCAGGCACCTATGCCCCGACCTTTGCCGTCAACACCTGGACTGACGAAAACGGGCAGACCCATCTGCTGGTGGTAGACGGATATGCGGCCTCAGCCGAGGCCATCCAGGCTGCCAGTCTTTCCGGAATCCTGGATCTGGACGTATCCCTGGCCGTGCTCTCTTCCAAATTCAAACTCCCCTGTGACAAGGATGCGGCCAGTATGAAACTGGATCCGGAAGACAATCATTTCGGACAAATGCTGGCTGATGATCTTTTTGGAGAAGAGATTGACGAGGCACTGGTGGAAATATATCGCGACAGCATTATCCAGGCGAGAAATGCAGGGATTCCCCTGAACACCCGGACCATCAGTGCCGGAGATCTGATTGCTGAGAAACGCTGGCAGACACTGGCCACCTCAGGGTATATGCTGCCCGATCCCTACAGCGGGGCACCGGGTGTCACCCAGGTGTCCGAAGATACCTGGGAGGTAACCGTCCGCATGACTTCGGAACACGGAGACAAGCAGATTACCTTTGCCCTGCGTCTTCTGGAACCCTTTGACCAGAGTAAACTGATATTTTCCCCCCTGCTCAGCCGCTTTCTAAAGGGAGAAGATTTCCGGACCCGGCCTGTGAAGATTTCCGACTCCGGCCGCATCAGAAACGAACTTCAGACCCTTTGCACAGACGCACTTGAGCATTTCGGCCCCAAGGTCGTGCTGCGGTTTGACAGAATACCGCAGGCGACCATTTCTGCCGAAGAGCATACAAGGCTACGGAAGATTCTGATCTGGTACAAGAAACACTATCCCATCTGGTTTGACTGGCTTGAATTAGACGCCTGACCTGACCCTCAATCGGCACATCAATCGGAACCTAAAAAAAGGAGGCCTATCATGGCACCATTTGAAGTAATCTTTCCCGGCAATAAACGGGTGGATGTAAAATTTAAAGACTATACGATTAAAACAGATCAAAGCAAAAAAAATGAAGGGGACGAAACTGCGCCTGAACCCTTTGCCATTTTCCTGGCAAGCCTTGGCGCCTGTGCCGGTATATATGCAAAATCCTTCTGCGATACCCGGGAACTCGATACGGAAAACATGCGTCTGGAACTTGCCCCGTATTTTAAAAAAGAACAAAAATACATGGAAAAGATTGAGATCACCCTCCATGTAAACCAGCGCTTTCCTGAAAAATATATCAAACCGATTATCAAGGCAATGAATGCCTGTGCCGTAAAAAACCAGCTTCATCCGGATATCGCAGCCGATACCAGCGTGGCCTACCTGGCAGACTGATCCGTCCTGATCCATAGGCAATATAACCTGTACCCTGGGCTGTTTCCAACAGATCCAGGGCTCGGTTCATAACATCGGTAACCGATCCCAGTCATGGGCTGCTAATTAATTAACCGTGAAGATATAAGATAAGGGTCGGATCAGGGCTGGTGACGCATAAAACTGTCCAGGGCTTCAATGAGAATATTGGACAGGGTGGTGTTGTGCTCTTCTGCCAATTTCTGGACTCGGGTTGCCATTTCACAGGGCAGCTCAATGGTAATACTCTCTATATCCGGATCTGAACACTCGTTAATCAGGTCATCCTTGGTCATGGAGGCTACTTTCGTTTAAATCGTTTTGATTTTTTTTTCTTTGTTTATCCGCTCAATACTCAGGATGGCATGCTTTTTCACATGGGCAATATGTCTGGCCAACACTTCCTTGGCCCCCTCAAGGTTGCCTGAGGCTATGTGGTCGAACAGCTGAACATGCTCTGCATCCACGGTTTCCATGGGGGTGACAAAGAGGATGTTTCCACGGTATTTCAGATACAGCAGGTCAAACAAAGAACGTAAGGTTTTAATGCGAATCTGGTTTCCGGACAATTCCGCCAGTGTTAAATGAAATTCCATGTCCTTGAGCAGACGGTCTTTGAGATAGATATCCCTCACCGCATCCAGATGGCTGTCCAGTGCTTTTTTCAGCCGGGCCTTCCGGGTTTTGGTCATCCTGGCAATGGTAGCCGGCAGCAGTGACACCTCAATCATTTCTCTGAATTCGTAAATCTCCGTGATCTCTTCCAGGCTTACATTTTCCGTATAATATCCCCGGTTGGGCTCATGACGGACCAGCCCCTGGAACTCCAGCCGCTTGAGGGCCTGAATTACCGGAGTGGTACTCATGTTCAGCCGTTTGGCAAGATCTCCATAGGAAATTTTCTGCCCCGGAATGATCTCGTTGAGAAAAAACATACGGCGGATGCCCATATAGGCTTCCTGAGTAAAATCTTCTTTTGTCTTTTTCTTTTTAACTCCCATGAGGCCAATCAATATACTAAGGCTCATATAAAATCAACACAATTCAACCATTATTTACAACAATCCCATTGAAATATTTGAATGAATTTCATTCACTTATGCCTTGACAAGCGCGGGGTTTACCGTTACAACCGTAGAAATCTGATTAGATTTTTAATTAAATAACTAATTATGATAAATACCCACTCGGCAAACCTGTGGTTAATACCGTGGTAAAGCCAGGCGGGCCACCATAAACAGATCTTTTAAGGAGAACCAAAGAAATGGCATTAGCATTTATGGAAGGCAATGAAGCCGTTGCCAGAGGGGCCATGGCAGCAGGCTGCAATTTTTTTGCAGGCTATCCCATCACCCCGGCCACCACCATATTCAACAATATGC
>PIVQ01001265.1 GCA_003354055.1 Desulfobacteraceae bacterium
AAAAGATCGGGATAAACTTTATGAAAAACTGAACGCGTTTTCACAACTTACGGTTTATCAACCAGACGCGAATTATATTTTTTGCCGTCTGCCCGACAAAGGTCTTAATGCGCCCCAATTGACAGAAAAACTATTTATTGACCATAATATGTATATCAAACACTGTCAGGGTAAAACCATGCCCCATGCGGATCGTTTTATCCGGATCGCCTCCCGGACTTACGAAGAAAACACCAACCTTGTGGATGCACTGGCATCTATCCTTGGGTATAAATAAAAGAGCTTATGATGACCACACCACCAGATCAACCCTCACATCAGACCAGCATGCTTGGATTTGCCAAAGATCTTCCAAATATCTGCTCTCTTGCAGGGCTTTTATGTGCACTTTTGGGGATCTACTTTGCAATTTTACAACATTTTTCCATTGCCGTCATTGCAATGATCTGGGCCGTCCTTTTTGACTGGGGAGACGGCATTATAGCTCGAAACATGAAGGGCAGAACGGCAAAACAAGGGGAATTTGGAGGACAGCTGGACTCGCTGATCGATATGGTCAGCTTTGGCATCTGCCCGGCTGTTTTTCTTTTAAGCTATGGGCAATTCAGTGCATGGTATCTGCCGGGTGCCTTTGTGATTGTTGCCACCAGTGCGATACGATTGAGCTATTTTAATGTATTCGGTCTTGTGGACAGCTCAACCTACAAAGGGCTTGCACTGGACAACAATGTTATAATTTTTGCCTTTATTTTTCTGTTTGAAGGTTTTTTTGGCCCCGGCATTTTTTCAATCATACTCTATGCAATGTTCATGATCATGGCGGGCTTTAACCTATCATCCCTGCGAACGCCAAAATTTTCCGGCGCTTGGTTCTATGTCCTCATAGGATATACGGTGATACTGACACTCATCTACAGCGTCCTCTTCTGAATAGCTAATAAATTGCAGGCAACTGCCACCGGTCCGGCCAGACCGGAGGCGGCTATCACTGTTTTTTGGTTTCAATAGCAGTATTTTTTTTGATAGACTTCGTACGCTTCGCTTTTCCACTGCAATAAAACCATCTAAAAAAAACAGCAATTTCATGCCGCCCTCCGGCCTCCCCGAACCTAAGTACCGAAGGAGGAGTGTATACTCTTCCATTTATTTTATATTAACGTACCAGCGATTCATGCAATTTAGGGGAGATTTACTACAAATTATTATCAAGCATAAATAGCTATAAAATCTCTTTATTCTTGAATTTTGCGACCGGGAATGATTATCTCAAATAAAATTAATGTTCCGGGATCAAATTCCGTTTATCAAATCTGTTAATGAGATACTCAACTTTCGGAGGAGTAAATTTACGCCTCCAAAAAATCCTTTGACCTATTTGTCAAACCGAAATAGGCAAGTGCTTGCCCCATCACCAAATCAAGCATGGCCTGTGTCATTTGCCCTGTAAAACCATAAATCCGCCTTATGTTTGCC
>PIVQ01000471.1 GCA_003354055.1 Desulfobacteraceae bacterium
TTTTGCCTTTTTCAGGGCACCGGCATAGAGACAAATCAACCCTATCAATGTAAAAAGCACCAGAAGAAAGTCCGGTTTAATCACCATCCAGACTATTTTTGAAATCCAGAAAAAGAACGTATCCATTATGAACGTCATCCCTTAGAAGTTAAATCAGCTTATGCCATGCATCAAAAAAGTAGATCTTACCGGGTATGGGGAATTGTGGCAATACTGAAGACTCCAGAGAAAATGCAAAAACGGATTCAGAAGGTGGTATCATGCTTCAAAACCTGAAATCACTATATTCCAGCCGATAAGAATGAAAGGTCTGAATGGTGATAGCCCCCACTTGCAGGTGCGACGTTTTTGATAAAAACTAAGGGTTTCCCTGATTTACATCACAATTTCATCATGGTATGAAAACAATAAAATCAGATCGGAAAATTTTCTAAATCATTGGCCATCGGTCATTTTGAGTGTTTCCGTTCAAGCTCAGAGTAAATTCTGAATCAAGGAGAACCTATATCACTGTAATCGGGAAAGGCTCGGTTAGTAGCTGTTCTTCTGTTCTTAATAAAAGCAACTATTCTTTAGAGTGTGGAGGATGAATCACAATGAAAAAGAGGTGTTTTAAAAGTTCTTTAGCTTTAATGCTGATTACCTGTGTCCTATTATGTGTCGGCTGTACCGGTCAGAAAAGTGCTTATGTCCAGCGGGTTGATACATATTCCAGTGCAATGGAGAAAACTGCGGAAACAGTTGACGCTTCCTTAAAATCTCATGCTGCACTTCAGAACCAGGTGACGACCAGCCGAAAGATGGCCGACACAATTATCATAGGGACGTTTGATCCTGATACTCAACCGATCACAACTCCCGTTGATCCGGAAGCAAAGATTGTAATAAAAAGTGCAATAAACTTCCTTAAGGCATATGGCAGCCATTTGGCAAAATTAAACGGTACTAAGGATGTGACGGATAAAAACCTTAAAGCATTTGCCGTTTCCCTTTCAGAACTGGATGAGAATGCTGATTTTAAGGCGCTTATAAATGATGAGAATTTTGCAATTGATGATGGAGATATAAAAAATGTGGTAACGGGTATTCGAACTTTATCACATTATTATATTGATCATAAAATATACAAGGATTTACCCGCACTGGCATCTGAGGCTGAGCCGACTATTGCAGAGACCATCGATTTCTTAATAAAAATCAATGACGGTCTGAAAGCAAAGACAAATGCCCAGTACATAAGCATATTGGGTGATAAGGAAGATACAATTGACCTGTATCTGAGAAACTCCGATCCGAAAATTCCGGATAACAAAAAAACATATACTAACGGTTTTGCGGTGGATTATGACCGGCTCGAGAAATTGATCGCAGAGTATGACCAATTGACTGCAGAAAAAAAGGCTTCGTTAAAGCAATTCGACAACACAAAAAAGGCAATGGAAAAACTTAAGGAAAATTTTTTCTGGCTTACGAATAATGATATCCCGAAATGTACAAAAGAGCAGCTTGGACTAATGAAGGATGCCGACGAGAATGCGGCTAATCCAACCTGTTATGATCCCCGGGAGATCTTGGTAATTTGGGCAAAGGCTGAAGAGGCACTGGATTTCAGGAAAACAGTATTAAAAAAAAATTAGTTCACTTTAAGGGGGTAATTTAGACATGGCTGAAGTTGTAAATTATAAAGACATCGGCTCCGACATGGAGAAACTGATTAAAGATTTTAAAGATGCTACCAAAAATACCGACGACATTCTGTGGCGAAGAGATATGCGTGATATCCTGATCGGTGAATTAGACGCGCTCGGTAATAAAGCCATTGAAGAGGCCGTTGAAGAGTACTCTCCGGGAACCGATAAATTTAAAGTTTTATTAAAATCTTTGGCTGATTTTAAAGAAAAATTGAGAAAAATTGCCGATACGGTAGAAAAAGCAGATAAGGTCATCGGCTGGCTGGCTAAGTTCGCAAAATATGCCGCCATTCTCGTATAAGCTGTCAAAAGACAGACTTCACTTGGTAGTTCAAAATATAATTCCCCCTTTGGAATGCCCTTACCCTGAGGGGCTCCTAAAGGGGAATTATGGGAACTTAAAAAGCAGCTTAGGAAAACTCACCGGGAACGGCCGGCCCGGCTGTACTGCCCGGGAGTAATACCGTAAATTTTTTTAAAGATCCGGTTCAGATGACTTTGATCAAAGAACCCCACGGCAAGGGCGATGTCTGCCAAAGGGAAGCCTTTGCCCATCATCTCCTTGGCACGGGCTGCCCGGACATATGAAAGATAGGCATGGGGCGTCAGTCCGGTGTGGGCGGAAAACACCCTGAGCAGGTAATACTTGCTCATTTGGCTGAGTCGACTCAGTTCATCAAGGGTAATGGCCGTGTTGTACTTCTCTTGAATATACGACTTGATTTTTGATACCCGGCTTTTTTCCTTTCCGGGCGTTGGGAATGCTTCAGGATCAGGTGCATGGCGTTGAACCACATGGTGAATCAGGTCGTAAAACCTTGATTCTTTCTCAAGAAAAGAAACGGCCGGGTCTTGGAAATCCCGGTGCAGGCAAAGGATTTCCCCGGCCAGGCGTTTATCCTTCAGCACCCCTTTTTTAAAAAAGGGCATGGCGGCGTTTTTATTCTGCCCCTCTCCCAGAATGGATTCCAGCTGGCCCTGGGCCAGATAAAACATCCTGTACTGCCACCCTGTTTCTGATACGGCAAAGCCGTTATGCACCTCTCCCGGATCAGCCAGGTTGATCTGACCCTCACTGGCCACAAGTTTCTCCCCACGGTAGTCAAATCCAAGCTGACCCTTTTCAATGGTACCGATTACATGACCGTCGTGAAAATGCGGGGAGAACTGATGACGGCAATAACTTGCATGGAGCAGCTCCAGATTGCCCAATTCAGGGATTTTTAAAAACGTAATTTTCTCTTTTGCTAACGGCATCGTATCCTTAAATTTGCCTGAGCCTATTTGGCAATCATGCTCTAAGGCGGCGTATCAAAAATAAACCGCCCAGGTAATTGGCGTGACATTTCCAAAGACAGCTATCCGTTTAGGATAGTCTCTTTTGCCTGGACGATTTTAATTTGATGTCACGCCTAACATCCTATTATATTTTATCATATGAGAGAAGAAAGAAAATTTATTGGATAAAATTGCACTCATTTTCATTTTAGGATATGACTATATAAACTTTTTCATACTATTACGCTCAGAAAGGAACATACATGATCCATCTCAGCATTGCCTGCAGCGCGAAACAACCGTTTCTCTTTCAGAACGACCCAGATGCCCTGGCACTCTCCCAGACACAGACACCATTCCCGGATACCCGTTTTTTTGTTATCTCGGACCCCCATCTTTATGACACAAGTCTGGGAACTACAGGTAAGGCTTTCCAGGATTATCTGGACGGTGACCGGAAACTTCTGGAACTCAGTGATGAGATCATTGCAACCGCAATCGGGAACATTGCCGGCCAGGCAGGAGATTTTGTCCTGGTCCCCGGGGATCTGACCAAAGACGGGGAGATGATCTGCCACAAGAAAATGGCTGCCCATTTGAGCAAGTTGAAAGCCTCCGGGAAAAAAGTTTTTGTTGTCCCGGGGAATCATGATATTGCCAATCCTGATGCAGTCCGTTTTTCAGGGTCCATAACCGAAACGGTTCCGACGATAGGACCTGAGGCCTTTAAGCAGATCTATCAGGATTTCGGCTATGGCCAGGCCCTTGTCCAGGATGAGGATTCATTAAGCTATGTGGCAGAGCCGGTACAGGGATTGTGGCTTTTGGCCTTAGATTCCTGCCGCTGGAAGGAAAACGTCCCTAATCATCACCCCATTACAGGCGGTGCCTTTTCCAAAGAGACCCTGGAGTGGATTGAACAACAGCTCATCGCTGCCAAACGGGCCGGCAAGGCTGTTATGGTCATGCAGCACCATGGCATTATGGAACACTATCCGGCAAATGAAAAATTTTACGATGAGTACATTGTCAAAGACCATGAGAGATTCACGGAACTTCTGGCGGCCTACAAGGTGCCCCTGACATTTACCGGTCATTTCCATGCCCAGGATATCACCCTGAAAAAGATCGGAGACCAGGTTGTCTTTGATATAGAGACTGGTTCTCTGGCTACGGCCCCATGCCCCTATCGACGCATTGAATTTATAGGGGGAAGCACAGCCATGGTCAAAAGTACTGCCATCCGTTCCATTCCTTCCATGGGAGATGCATTTGGCGCTCATGCAGACGAGTATGTGATAGAAGGGACCAAAAAACTTGCCAATGCGGCTCTTGCCAAATACAAGGTAAGCCAGGAACAGTCAGACCTGATAAACCACCAGATTGCCAAGGCCTATACGGCCCATTTAAATGGGAATGAGGTCATGCCGGTCAACCCGTTGGATACCCAGGGGTTCAGCACCTGGCTCAAATTTGTCAGCTGGATGCAGGAAGATCTGATTCATGGGTGGTGGTCTGATCTACCGCCCGAGGACAGCAACCTGACCATCGACCTTACTACCGGAGATGTAAGCAAAGCATAATTGTGCTTGAAGGAAAATTCACCCATCTGCCATAATGGGGATGGTAAAGCATTTAAGCAGGCTGAAAGCCTCCGGAAAAAAGTTTTTTGTTGTCCCGGGAAACCATGATGTTGCCTCTCCCAAGGCAGCCCGTTTTTCAGGTTCCAAAACAGAACCGATGCCCACAGGTGGATTTCAGGTTCGACTTGACATCTGAAAATTATTTAGTTAAGAAACCAAGCTTACAGTAAATAGAAGGAGGCACTTATGAGTATTGATGCACATATTCTTAAACCCCTTGATTTTTTTACGGATTTTAGCACACATGAGTTAGAAGAGTGTGCAGCAGCGTTTAAATCCAGAACTGTCGAGGCCGGTGAGGTTCTAATTGAACAAGGAACTCCGGCCCTTACTTTCTTCATTATCCTCTCCGGAACATATGAGGTCTCTTTCAAAGAAGGCCATTCGAATATTTTAGATCGGGTTGGTGAGGTTATGGGCTGGTCCACTGTTGTCCATCCATTCCACTATATCGGAACCGTTAAAGCCAAAAAGGGCGGAGAAGTGTTGGAAATATCGAGCCGTGTTTTTTTTGAACTGATCCAGGGAGACAATGCTCTGGGGGAAAAAATAATGAAAAAAATTGACAAAATCGCCTCAGAACGACGAACCATAGCTGCAGGACCACAACAAACGAGACAGGAGGATTAATTTTGTACGGATTAGAAGCCATAAGTGCTTATAATGGCTGGGCAATGGCCATTATAGGACCGCTGATAGTAATGTCGGGATTAACCATCCTGTCCATTCTCATCTCTCAACTGCATAAACTGGTTGCCATCTTTGACAAAAAAGAGAAGCCTACCACAGAACCCGCTGTTAAGAGCATATCAGTTCCCAAGGTATTGCCCATAGACATTTCGGAAACAGCCGAAATATATCAGCAGCTTATTGACACACTTGAACAACCTTTTGAGTTAAGTGATCTTTACCGGGTTGCAGAGGAAAACGATTTTCCGCACCCTGTTCTGACTATTAGCCGTTTTAGAGATGCCGAGATACTGACACAGGCTGGTGAGGGTGTATTTATTTGGAACAGATAAGCATTCACAATTGGACACTAAACAGCTGAATCAAACGGCATAAAAAGGTATACCAGCCCAAAAGAAACGGGCATTGTGAATAGCTTTACGCGAAACAGACACAATAATTAGGAAAAGAAGAATGGAACTGCTTCTACAGTTTTTATCAAACACCGGATTTGCACTTGCAAGTTATGGAAATTTTGTTATGTTGGCCATCGGCTGTTTATTTGTTTACCTGGCCATTGCCAAGCAGTATGAACCCCTCCTGCTACTGCCTATTGGTTTTGGTGTTCTGATAGGCAATATCCCATTTTTTAAGGGCTTCGGGCTGGGAATTTATG
>PIVQ01001266.1 GCA_003354055.1 Desulfobacteraceae bacterium
GCTGTGGACAGCATATCGTCTGAAGTCGTAATTGATTTGGAATTTGCCTCATAGGTCCGCTGCCCTGCAATAAGGCTAACCATCTCTTCAACAACATCCACATTGGAACTTTCAATGTAGTTGTTTACTGTGGTACCGGCACCGTCTTCTCCAGGCGTGCCTTCATTCGCATCACCGGACCCTTCGGTTTGCCTGTATAAATTCCCGCCAACCGCGTGAAGACCTGCCGGGTTGATGAATGTGGTGACCAGAACATTTTCTGTAGCTATTATTTCCTCCTCATCCCCGAAAACCGTAAAGGTGCCATCCTCATCAAGAGTAACGGTAACCGCCTCGATGGGAATGGCAATTTCCGGCTGAAGCCTGTCACCGGCCTGACTGGTAATATACCCTTCACTGTCCAGGGAAAAATTCCCAGCCCGGGTATAGAGATCTTCATCACCGTGCAGCACTCTGAAAAATCCAGCCCCCTGGATAGCGAAGTCCAGTTCATTATCGGTCTGCAAATAGTCTCCCTGGGTAAATATTTTTGAAACTCCAGAAGGATTAACACCCATACCCGCCTGAATGCCGGTGGGTACCTGGCCACCACCAGGAGTGGTCTGCCCGGCAACCCGCTGGGTCATATACATTAAATCTTCGAATGATGCCTTGGATTTTTTAAAACCGACAGTACTGGCATTTGCCAGGTTATTGGCAGTTGTATCTACCTGCATCTGCTGGGCTTGCATTCCCGTTGCTGCCGACCATAGCGACCGTAACATAATTTATCTCCTTTATGTGACCTGACCCACTTCATTGATGGCCTTGGAATCGACCTCATCAAAAGTTTTCATGGATTTTGTATACATTTCAAACATCTTCTGGTAGTCAATCATCCGCACCATCTCATCCACCACCTTTACATTGGATTGCTCCAATGCTCCGGATCGCCCCAGTATCAGTTCAGGCTGAAGCTCATCAGCGGTATCACCTGTATATGCAAACAGATTCTGCCCTTGTTTTTCAAGCTTGCCCCGATCAGCAAAGGTAACAATGTCCAGAGTATCCACCACGACGTTGTTTATTTCTATCTGCCCGATTTTATTGATTTCCACAGTTTCATTGACTTCGTTGGTGTCAATGGCGATAGCCCCCCCCTGCCCCAGAACCGGATTACCACTTTTGTCCACCAACAGCCCTTCACTGTTCAGGGAAAAGTTACCGTTTCGTGTATACCGAATCCCGTCAGGGGTCTCTATCTTAAAGAACCCCTCGGTTTCCAGGGCATAATCAAGGGGGTTGTCTGTATACATTACATCTCCCTGACTGAAGTCTCTGTTGAGCTGAGCCTTGAATTCCTTATCAAAACTCACCACATCCTTCTTAAATCCAACAGTTGTTGCATTGGCAAGGTGGTTGGCCACAGCCTCAAGTTTTCTTTCCTGTCTTAACCCGCCCTGGGTTGGCCGTGTCATTTCAAGAATCATGGG
>PIVQ01001267.1 GCA_003354055.1 Desulfobacteraceae bacterium
CGGGAAAAAGCATGTAACTTTTGATTGGGGCCAGTTTATTCTTCTCCGTTTTTGGCATTGGAAAGCCACACCTTTGGAGAGCGTTTTTTCATGCATCGACATTTCGAGTTTTGCTTCTCGTCCCGAGACGACACTCTGAATAAACACTCCAAACCGTGATTTAGTACTTATGATTTGTCCCTCCTGCTGGGACGAGAAGCAATCCTTGAACTCATCGACACTGTTCCAGCATCCCAAGTACTAAGTGTACCAAGTTCCAATAGCGGAGCAAAAACACATTGCTCAATCAAACGTTAGATGTGGATTGTGCTTGCTGCCTTCCTTGCACTTTTTAGATTGGCAAGCTCGACTATCAGATGTTAAAATCCGAATATCCTGGAATTCTCCTTGCTGTTATGTTTGTGTTATGGTGAGCAAAAAATAGGCTGCAAAAAGTATTTTTACAGATTTTTGAAATTTTTGAACTCTTTGTTGCTCCATACGACAACAAAATCGTAAGTACTAAATCACGGTTTGGAGTGTTTATTCAGAGTGTCGTCTCGGGACGAGAAGCAAAACTCGAAAATGTCGATGCATGAAAAAACGCTCTCCAAAGGTGTGGCTTTCCAATGCAAAAAACGGAGAAGAAAAAACTGGCCCCAATCAAAAGTTACATGCTTTTTCCCGACGCGTATTTTTCAGGCACCATTCCCACCTGAACTCAGTGTATTGGTACAACCAAAATGGTACAGTCATTTTGAAAGCGCGATATTTCGATGAATTTTTGACATATTCGAATTCCGTTTTTTCGAGTGGCAAGACCCAGATCTCAAAAAGCAAGTTTTAGTATTTTCGAATTTTTCTGGCGGTTTGGTCGGCAAGTATGAGAATATACACCCATGCTAGAATCTGGACCAGAGATGGCATCACCAGGACAATGGGTTTGCCAGAGCCAAAATCAAATTTTTTGAAATGCTTTGCATGGCAATGTTTCCGCCAAACGAACGTTAACAGCCGCCCGAGTGCCGCTTTTTTTCTAACCGCACTCGTAATTCAATAATTTGAGATCTTTCAAATTTCACAGTTCCAATTGTGACCGAGGTACTGATTATGGATTCTGAACCAAACAAAAGTAAGTAGATGCACCGGGGACGGTCAACTGGATGCGTTTTGAGTTTGTTAAACATTTTTCATCAAAAACATTTTCATCAGACATCATCTCTCCAAGTGGTCGGCAATTTTTGGTCGGAACTTATTTTGATGCTCACAAAAAAAATTCGAGTTTTTTAGAAAAAATTTTCTGCCTATCAGAAGAACGGTACTTAATAGTATCCGACTGCCAAATTTCGCGGTTGAACGCCTTTTGGTTCTTGCAAAATCGGGAGGGGCGTTTTTGCTTCAAAAAACACCAAAGTTTAAACGTGTGCTTTACTGCGCCACCGAGCAGTTGGAAAATGAAATTGAGTTGAACTTCCAAAAATGATTTGCTCCAG
>PIVQ01000472.1 GCA_003354055.1 Desulfobacteraceae bacterium
CTTATGCGTACTATGGAATCTACATTATCGGCTTCTGTTTCTGGCTGACTTTTTACTATGGCTATTCGTTTCAATACTTTTGGCCGAATTCTCCCAATTGGAATAATCAGGGGGCGATGGCAACTTCCAGCTTTTGGGCTATTTTTATGACCCAGTTCATTCGTTCTTTTCTAGATACGAAACGACTGGTGCCCTGGTATGACATGTTAGCCAAAATTACAATTTGCGGTTTGATTTTCAATATTGTCTTCAGCTTTACAGGCAATTATGCCATATGCGTCAAAATAATTATAGGCCTTGGAGGCCCAATGTGCCTGGCAACCTTTGCTGCTGGATTTATCTGCCTTAGAGCGGGGTTCAGACCAGCTCGGTACTTCCTTATGGCATGGTCAGTTCTTCTACTTTCACTCATGATATTTGTTCTAAGAATCACAGGAATCCTACCCGTAACATTCATTATTGAAAAAAGTATACAAATCGGCTCTGCAATAGAAGTTATGTTATTATCATTAGGGTTGGCAGATCGTATTAATGTATTGAAAAATGAAAAACATCACGCCCAGCAGGCGGCTATACGCGCATTTGAATCAAGCCTGAAATTGAAAAATAATTTTATTACATCGATCAGTCATGAATTGCGTACGCCCATGAACGCCATTATCGGGGGATTGGAAGTCGCAAAAGATCATACACCTGATGGCTCAAAAACTTCCTTGGATATTATTCAAGAGGGGGCTTTGGATATGTTGAGATTGGTCAACGATATATTGACGCATACAGAAATTCAGTCCGATCGAATAGCTATTCAATCCGATAATATCGCTATTCAACCACTGCTGAAATCATTACATGAGACCCACCGGTATTT
Organism: Desulfobacteraceae bacterium; assembly: GCA_003354055.1. The sequence goes on from PIVQ01000472.1 coordinate 869, forward strand.
GGCTGAAGCCAAAGGTTTACAACTCGACTGGCAAGTGGGCGCTACTCTGCCGGAGTGGATTTTTACAGACGAAGAAAAGCTTGTCACCATACTGTCTAAGCTATTGGATAATGCCATTAAGTATACTAAGACAGGCCAGGTTACATTAAACATTAAATGTGAACAAGGAGCCTTACCCTGGCAATTGATTACGGTTGTGAAAGATACGGGTATTGGGGTTGCAAAAGAAAAGCAGCGAACAATTTTCGAGTCATTTACACAATCAGAAGGCGGCTTTCAAAGACGCTATGGTGGTTTGGGTATTGGGTTATCTATTTGTAAAAAATTGACCCAAGCATTAGGAGGCGAACTCAGGCTTGAGTCTATAGTGGGTCAAGGCAGTACGTTTACGGTGATTTTCCCAATTGAGCCGGGAGTCGAACCTGTCACAATAAAAAACACAAATCTTGCGTCTGCTGATTTACCCATTTTAGTTGTTGAAGACAATTTAGTGAATCAAAAACTCATGGAAAAATTATTGGAAAAGATAGGGTATACGTCATTGATTGCCAACAATGGGAAAGAAGCGCTTGAGATATTGGAAAAAGAAACCGTATCACTGATATTGATGGATTTACAAATGCCGGTGATGGATGGTTTTACTTGTACTGCGAAAATTCGGGGACGAAAAGATCACTTAAAAAATATACCAATCATTGCTGTCACTGCGAACCTGATGGATACTGATAAAGAACGGTGTATTGAATGTGGCATGAATGATTTTTTTAAAAAGCCGATCAAACTGGATAAATTACACAACAGCCTGTCATGCTATATAGTCAGCACAAAAAAAGGTGGCTCAACGATTTCTTAACGCTCTGGAGGCGGCCTAAGAAAACAGGTCAGGACAACGGCGGTTGCGGTTAATGCCGCGCAAAGCCAGAATGCCATGCTGAATGTTCCGGTAATATCGGCCAGAAAACCTGCCACAGCCGGCCCTGTGATCTGTCCGAAGCCAAAAAACAGGGTGATAAAACCAAAGGCCTTTACCGCCTGAGCAGGACCTGCGTAATCGCCCACCGCAGCCGACATAATGGTGGGGATACTCCAGACAGCCAGACCAAAAATACCAATGGATACGTATAAAAATAGATCTGGAAGATCCGCCGCCACCAAGGCATAGGATATGGTGAACAAGGCGTAAACCAGCATAATGGTAATTTTTCGGCCCATTCTGTCGGAGAGCCCTCCGAATAAAGGACCTGAAACAATTGAAAGTCCGCCCACAACCGCCCAGAAGCTACCGGCCGTGTTTTCACCAAATCCCCTTTCATTGACCATGGCCGTGACGATAAAGGTGGCATAGACCACATAGGTCGCTCCGAAAAAAGCATAAATTGATCCTAGATGAACCATGGTCCATCTATTGGATTGGGAAGCGCTTTTACGGACAGATCCGGAACCCGAATCGCCAGCGGCAGGCGCGGAGTCCGGTTTTCCCATGGGAACAAGTCCTTTTTCGCAGGGTTCATTGCGCAAAAAAAATGCTGCCACAGCCGCGATAAAAAGAGAGATCCCGCCAAAGGCCAGCCAGCTTACCCGCCAACCGTCGGCCCCCATGAAAAGATTGATCCAGGGGATAAACAACCCCGTAAAGACAATGGCAATCCCGTTTCCCGAGAGCATGGTACCGGCGGCCCGACCCCGGTTGCTCTTTAAAAACCAATGGGAAACCAACCCCATCATGGGCACATTGGCCAGGCCGGTCCCGATTCCCGTGGCTGTGTAGAGGACCATGACCTCAATGAACCCTTGCGCCCGGCTTATAAACACCATGGAGCCACCCACCAGAACAAGGCCCAAAAAAATCGTCTGTCTGGAACCGATCCGCCGGGCAACGACACCGGCCAGGACCACGGAGATCATATAGCCTACAAAATTACCGGTTCCGATAAGCCCCATCTGCGAATAATTCAAATCAAGAGAGCTCCCCATGGAAGGCAAAAGCATGCCCAGAGAAAAGCGGCCCAGCCCCAGGCAGGCAAAGAGGACAGCCATGCCTGTAATCACAATGACCCAGCCATAGTGCATTTTTTGTTCTCCGGCCGGGATTTGATCTGCTTGCTCCATCATTGCCCCTCATCTTGGTTTTGGGTTGGACAGCCTCTTTAACACCGCAACTTTGTTTCTGATAAATTAATGGACACTAGGTGATTTATACAAGTTTATGGTGGGATGTCAATCAGCGAAGGCTGTATCTTTAAAACGAAATAAACTTCCAATACAGAACAATGACATTTTGGGTTAAAATAAATTTCATAATAATCCCCCCTGTTTCTCTCTTTTAAATCAGGCGTCTCACGGTTTTTTTAACAATTTTAACACGCTTTTATCTTGACGGCTGTTTATAGTCATCATAGGCTTTTCTGTGAAATGCAAGTTCATTACTTTATGCCTATTCATATCAGGCATGTCGGCCATTACTATAACGCCCAGCAGGTACCCAGGGTAGTTCAAATTCAACGCATCAATCACAATGTTTGCAGATCCCAATAACTTTATTTTCAGGGATAGGCAAGACGCATGAATTGGTCTCAATTCAAAATTTAAAACCCATAGATACCAGGAGGAATAAAAAATGTATTTCAAAACAAAACCCAAAATTACCAGTATGCTCAGTTCAACCCACCCCACTCCCCCGGAAGGCACGAAAATGGCTTGCTTTACAGGGCCGGATGCCCGGAAAGAAGCAGAAAACTGCCCGGTGATTGTTTGGGATGACTATTTATACTGGCCATTTGGCTATACAGACGATCGTGAGGGTATGTGCATTGCCGCCTATAACTGGGAGGGTACAAAACTCATTAAAAAATGGGATAAAACCGGGGCCAGGAATTTATACAAGATCACCATTGATGAGGCGTCACAGACAATAACCTTCTGGGGCGAGGCTGAGCACAGCATCACAATGCACTGGTCTCAACTCTATTTAATGAGGCCGCCGATAACAGAGATGATTCCGGTGGAGGCCCATCCGTCAATACCGGAAGGGTCAAAGCTGGCGCCGTTTATGGGTCCTAAGGCCAAGCACCCCAGCCCCGATTGTCCTGTAGTACAAATGGACACGTTCACATATTGGCCATACAACTATAAGGACGACCGGGATGCAATGAACATTGTGGCATATGATGTTGAAGGAAAAATAATCAGACAATGGGAAAAAGGCGGCGCAAAATTTGTTTACAAGATCACTGTGGATGAGGTGTCCGAAACGATCACTTTCTCGGGGCAATCCGATCACACCATTGTGATGAAATGGACTGAGCTTTTCATAGATCCTGTAATGGTGGAGCCTGTCAATATTATATCTGCCCAATTCCCGTATGTAAATTTGAGAATGGATGGCAGAGAGGTCACAAAAGGATATGATCAGGGTGCAGGGATAATCAATTGCCAGCATACCTCAGGGCCCTGGGAGAAATTCAAGCTGGTTGAACAATCAAATAATACCATGGCAATCGAATCGGTTGAGTTTCCGGGACGCTTTGTTCGGATGGATGCCAGGGGGGTCACTAAAGCTGTTGATAATGGCGGAGGTATCGTCAACTGTCAGTTTGGTGCAGGACCATGGGAAAAATTTAAAATTAATCAACAGCAGGATGGTGCATATACCATTGAATCGGTACAATATCCCAATTGTTTTCTTCGCATGGACGGCAGGGGCGTCATTAAGTTAGTTGATCAGGGAGCAGGGAAGGTCAACTGCCAGTTTGGTGCCGGACCTTGGGAAAAATTTGAGTTGCAGCCCATCTGGTAATTCGTGAGCCCGGCAGTTTCGGACGGAGGCCTGTCATAATGCCGTTGGCTGTCCCCCTTTGTTTGCCATACGGACAAAGGCGCTGAGCAGGTGTTCCAGGTTGAACGCAAACATCCGGTCAAATTCTTCGGAGTCGAACAAAAGCTCTTGCATCTTTTTGAACTGCAAGAGGCTGTGAAGGGAAGTCCATAGGAAAAAGGAGAAGTCGGAAGGGTTTACATCCTTGAATTCGGCAGCTTGGATTCCCTGTTCAAAAAGATCCCGGATAACTTCCAGGGCGGCATTGCCTTTCAGGGCCAGGGCCGCCCGTTTTTCCTCCGGAAACATGATCTCGGGGAAGGTGAGAAAGTAGGAAATCGTATCAAAGTAGGGTTTGTTGTCCCTGGCAAAATCCTTGTAGGCAAAGGCTACCCGGCGAAGCCTCTGGACGCAGTCCCCTTCCGTGTCCGCAGCGGCCCTGACGGTTTCAAGCAACAGGTCCATGCCGTCGTTGTACAGGGTAAAAAAAATCTCCTCCTTGTTTTTGAAGTAGAGATAGATCGTACCCACGCTAAGCTCGCTGGCCCTTGCAATATCCCGGATTGTTGCAGCGGTAAAACCTTTTTTCAGAAGGGTGGCGCAGGCGGATTCAAGTATCAGCCTGCGCCGTGCCGCCTTTTCTCTTTTTTTTCTCTTCGCAGATCCCATGGGGGTTCCTGATCTAATGTTATTCCAACCAGACCGGAGAGGCCCAGGCCATATTCCCGTCTGTCTGAATTACCTTCAGGTAGTAAAAGGCCTTACCCTCAAATGCCGTGTCCCTGTAGTCAAATCTTACAATGTCGTTTTCCGGGGCCGTGTCCGCAGGAATTAGGATTTCATACCCCCTGCGGCTGAACTTGACAAGTTCAATTTTTTCGATGGAACCTGTACCCAGCACCTCCCCTTTGAACCGGGGGGGTTGAGATACTATCTCACTTCCCATGGGATTCCCGTTGCAGGAGAAGCGGATGCCGATCCTCACTCCCGTGGTGGCGTAGGTTTCTCTTGTCTGAAGGCCTCTGAAAACATCTTTCCGGGCCAGATCCTTTGCAAAGACTGCAGCCATCCCGGTTTTGTAGGCCTGATTGATGTAGGCAAGATAGTGGATGTCTCCGGAGCCGATGAAGCCGAATTTGCGGCCCTTTGCTAGGGCATCCCTGACAAAGTTACCGGACTGCGCTGAGGCCTGCCGGATATCGTACATCAGAATTTTTTTCACCAGCCAGTTGTCCGAGGGGATTTCCTTTCCGCCCTTATTGACCGGCAT
>PIVQ01000473.1 GCA_003354055.1 Desulfobacteraceae bacterium
TTTCAGGAAGCCGAAATTCGAGGTCGATACCGCCATGGGACTCCTGATGCTGCGCCCCATATGGAAGGAAGAAAGGGCCAATGACAAGCGTTCAGCTTTTGAGTATCATCGGCATCGGGTTCTGGTTTGCGGTGCGGATGGTGTTTTCGAAACAGCGCTTAAGGGCCGGTTAAAGGGTGCCGAAGTTCAGGTCCTCTCATCTGATCGAGAAGCAAATGATGAACGTTTTCAGGATTACGCGATCCAGACATTCGAGGCGATACAGGCCGAAATCCAATCCACTGAAGGTCTCCCGGCAGAGAAATCGGGGGGCAAAAAGCTGATTCAGGTCATCCTGTCCGGTGGAGAGGCAAATCCCTGGTTGTACGGACTTTCTGGGTTGCTCAAGACCGCCCGCCTGGAAAATCCCGGACTGATCTGCCAGTTGATTGAAACGGATTTGACCCCAACTATAACTAAAGACAGCCTCGAAACGATTGCGGAAATACTGGCGGAGAACGAGGCATGTCCTGATGACTGCCTTGTTCGCTATCCGGCCGGAAAACGTTTGGTCGAACGGATCGAAGAGGTGGAGGCGGAATCATCCGGTTTTTCCTGGAACGACGGATGCACTTGCCTGATCACAGGAGGCTTAGGCGGGCTCGGGCTTATCTTTGCACAAGAAATCCTGCAAAGGGTAAAAGATGTCACCCTGATTCTCACTGGACGCTCCAAAATAGATGCCGCCAAGCAGGCGCTGATCGACCGGCTGACAAAGCCGGGCGCAAGGGTCGAATACCGGCGGGCGGATGTCGGTAAAAAAGATGAGGTCGCGTCGTTGATCGCCCATATCCGACAAACCTATGGTCCGTTGACCGGCGTCATACACAGCGCCGGGGTTGTTTCGGATAATTTTATGATCAAGAAGTCCATTGGTGAGTTTGACAAGGTCATGGCCCCAAAGGTGAGGGGATTGGTGAACCTGGATGAGGCGACCAAAGAACAACCCCTTGACTTTTTTATCATTTTTTCCTCAATGGCCGGTTCTTTGGGGAATATTGGCCAGGCTGATTACGCCTGTGCCAATGCCTTTGCGGGCGGTTATGCGGCATATCGCAATCGGTTGGCGGAGAAGAACCTACGGCCGGGCAGGACCGTTTCGATTCATTGGCCCCTCTGGAAAGACGGCGGCATGAAAGTCGGCGCTGCGACCCAAGAGATGATGTGGCGGAACATGGGTATGACCGCCATGGGAACAAAAGCAGGTATCGAGGGATTTTACCGGAGTATTTCAGCGGGGCATCCCAGTATCATGGTCATTGAGGGCGATATTCCCACAATCCGGCAAAAGCTGGTTTCGGCAATGCCTGTTTCCACGCCTAAGACCAAAGAGGTCCCATTGTCTACGCCCGTTGCCGACTCCGGTGGGAACGAGTTGCGTGATCATGTCCGGTCGATGCTGATACACGAGATCTCCCAGGTAATGGGGATCCGGAAGGAATCCATCGATGGTAAAGCCGCGTTGGAGAAATACGGATTCGATTCCATCTCCCTGACCGAATTAACCAACAAGTTTAATACAGATTACGGCCTTGAGCTTTCACCCACCTTGTTTTTTGAATATCCGAACGTGGATAGTCTTTCCGGATATTTTGTCACAGAACATCGGGCAGTCTTTGCCGTGCGACTGGCGGGGAAAGCGCAGCCAGAAAGCGAGGTTCCCTCCCCTGCCAGAGACACATCGGCAAGCGCATCGCCAGCGAAAAAAATACGGCCGCGCTTTTCAATGGCCTTATCAAGACAAAGGCAAGCAGCGGACCAGTTTGAACCGGTCGCCATCGTCGGAATCAGCGGCAGGTTTCCCATGGCGGAGGATATCGACGCATTTTGGGAAAATCTTGTAAAAGAAAAGCATTGCATCACGCAAATTCCAAAAGATCGTTGGGATTGGAAGGCGCTGTACGATAATTCCTGCGGGGATGGGAATACAACCCACAACAAGTGGGGCGGATTTATCGACGGCGTCGGGGAGTTTGATCCCTCATTTTTCGAAATCTCCCCCAGAGAGGCCGAATTGATGGATCCCCAGCAGCGTCTGATGATGCTCTATGCCTGGAAAGCGATCGAGGACGCGGGGATTCCCGCCGGGAGCCTGGCCGGTACGAAAACGGGCATTTTTGTCGGTACGGGCGGGAACCAGTATTCCGAGATTATTGCAAGGGCGAACATTCCTGTGGAAAGCTATACCTCGACAGGGAGCGTCCCGTCAGTAGGTCCCAACCGGATGAGTTACTTCCTTGATATCCATGGGCCCAGTGAGCCTATAGAGACCTCCTGCTCCTCCTCTCTGGTTGCGATCCACCGCGCGGTGGAAGCAATGGCGAACGGCAGTTGTGACATGGCCCTTGTGGGTGGCGTCAACACCATTATTACACCCGGCTTCCACTTAAGTTTCGGCAATGCGGGCATGCTCAGTAAGGATGGGAAGTGTAAGACCTTCTCAGACCGGGCGGATGGATATGTGCGGGGTGAGGCCGTGGGGATGCTCTTTTTGAAAAAGCTGAAGGCTGCAAGGCAATCGGGCGATCACATTTACGGGGTCATTCGCGGGACGGCGGTAAACCACGGGGGCCGGTCCGGCTCCCTGACAGCCCCGAATCCAAAAGCCCAGACAGAGGTTTTGATGCAGGCATACCGCAGGGCCGGGATTGATCCGCGCACTATCGGTTACATTGAAGCACACGGTACCGGTACCAATCTGGGCGACCCCATTGAGATCGATGGTTTGAAAGCCGCATTCAAAGAACTCTACTCGGAGACCGGAACTTTAGATGTCTCGGGCGCACATTGCGGGCTGGGTTCCGTCAAAAGCAACATCGGGCATACGGAACTTGCATCCGGCGTGGCCGGAGTGATCAAGGTTCTGCTCCAAATCAAGCATAAGACCATTGCCCGGAGCCTGCATTGCGGCAGCGTTAATCCCTATATCAAGCTTGAAAACTCGCCTTTTTACATCGCGCAGGAGGCCCGGGAGTGGGCGGCGCAGCTTGACGTCGCGGGCCATGTGCTTCCCAGGCGCGCCGGCGTGAGTTCATTCGGATTCGGCGGGGCCAATGCCCATGTGGTGATCGAGGAGTATACCAACGAAACGACCAATGACAATATTGGGGGGGCGCCGGCCCAGGGGAACGGGGAACTGGAAGAGGGTCCCGGTGGGCCGTATCTTCTCGTGCTTTCCGCTAAAAATGAGGCGCGGCTGAAAGATTATGCCCGGGTGATGGCGGATTTTCTGATCAGAACGAACAAAACCGATGCCGACCTTGCCGACATCGCCTATACAACCCAGATGGGGCGGGAGGCGATGGAGGAGCGGCTGGGTCTGATTGCCGGCTCCGTTGAGGAAATTGGGGAAAAACTGAACTCTTTTGCCGCTGGCGAGGAAAATATGGAAGGGCTGTACCACGGCAGCCTGAGGCGGAACAAGGATACCGTTTTCGAGGCGGATGATGAACTGCTGGAAGCCGTGGACAAATGGATCGCACGGGGTAAATATTCGAAGTTGCTCTCATTTTGGGTACGGGGTCTGGCTTTTGACTGGAACAGGCTTTACGGCGCGGTTCGACCAAGGCGCATCAGCTTGCCGACCTATCCGTTTGCCAGGGACCGGTACTGGATCGACGGGGAGCTACGGATGGATCGGAGAACCGAGAGGGCTGGAAGAATTTGGCCCGGTGAAACCACAGGTTGCGATACCTCCGATCTTTGGGCCGAGCCGCAAAGCGCGCGTACGGGCAGCCCAAGTATGGGCGTCATGATGCTCAAGCGCTCATGGCGGGAGAAAACCGCGGATGCAAAAGGCGACCGACCCGAATATGAAAAACATGTGATCGCGCTGTGCGGATCGCTCAATCTCATGTGCAAAACGGTCGCCATCAAAGATGCCGATGTCATCGGCCTGAAATCCGGGACGAAGACTATCGAAAGAAGGTTCAGCCAATGCGCCCTGACGTTTTTTGAGGCGATCCAGGCGACGGTCAAAGATAAGCCGAAAGGCAAAGTACTGTTTCAGGCGGTGGTCTCCACCGGTAAGGATTCCAATAAGGATCATGGCGTGTTTTCGGGGCTTTCGGCGCTGCTTAAAACCGCCCATCTGGAGAATCCCGGAGTTATCGGGCAGTTGATCGAGATTGACGAAACGGATCGGGTCGATGCGGTGCTCAAGGAGAACAGCAGGCATCCGGAAGATGCCCACATCCGGTACCGCGACGGCAAACGTCTGGTCGCAGGCTTTGAGGAAATCGAAGGATTGCCGGAAGAACCGGCCATTGCGTGGAAGGATGGCGGTGTTTATCTGATTACCGGCGGCGCCGGCGGACTCGGGCTGATTTTTGCAGAAGAGATTGCCGCGCGGGTAAATAATCCTGTCCTGATTCTCACGGGACGAACTAAACCTGGCGCTGAGAAACAAGCGCGTCTTGATGCGTTGCGGAGCACCGGCGCCCGAGTCGAATTCAAGCAATCGGATGTGGTCCGAAAAGCGGATGTTCAAAAATTAATCAATGGCATAGTGTCTGATTTCGGGGGGGTAAACGCCATTATCCACGCCGCCGGCGTTATCAGGGACAACTTTATCATTAATAAGACCCCAAAAGAGTTTGAAACGGTTCTCGCCCCGAAAGTTGCGGGAATTACCTTCCTTGACGAGGCGAGCAGGAAGCTGAATCTGGATTTTTTCGTTGTGTTTTCCTCCGGCGCTGGCGCTGTCGGCAACACAGGGCAGGCTGATTACGCATGTGCCAACGCCTTTATGGATGCCTACGTCCTGTACCGTGACGATCTTATGAAAGCAGGAAAGCGGAAAGGAAAGACCCTTTCGATTAACTGGGCGCCCTGGAAAGAGGGCGGCATGTCCATCGACATTGTGACGGAAAAAATGATGGCTCAGGGTTCCGGTATGGTCGCCATGAAAACAGATACGGGCATCCGGGCATTCTACCAGGCACTTGCCCTGGAGCAGCCGCTGGTCATGCCGTTGGAGGGGAACCTTGCGGCGATGCGCCGCCATATGACCCAGGCCCGAACCGAAATCCGCCGGCGTCCGGCCGGACCTATGGATCGAAGGATCGCGCCCGAGTTGTTGTATGAAAAAACGGAGCGTGGGCTGAAACGTCTGTTTGCGGAGATCACCAAAGTTCGCATCGCCGATATCGACCCTGACGAGCCTTTCGAAAGTTTTGGCATCGACTCGCTCATGATCTCCCGGCTCAATCAAAGGCTTGCGGACCTGTTCACCGAGGTGCCGAAAACACTATTCTACGAATACAGAACATTAAGGGAATTGACCCGCTATTTTACCACCGAGTACCCCAGGGAGTGCATGCGCTGGGGCGGGTTCGTCCCTAATCCGATAAAAAATGGTCCGGCTAAATTGAATCCGGTGGCCTCCTGCGGTTATCAGCCGCATTGCGGCGAGCGTCCGGTACCAGGCGCGTCCAGGTACGGGAGGGGAAACGAAAATACTGGAGCGCCGGGGGGAGAGGGCCGGGAGCCCATCGCCGTCATCGGAATGAGCGGCCGCTATCCTTTAGCAGAAAACCTTCAGGCGTATTGGGAGAATCTTAAGGCCGGAAAGGACTGTATCCGTGAAATACCGGAAGAGCGCTGGCCGCTGGACGGATTTTTCCATCCCGATCCCGATGAAGCCGTGGCGCAGGGTAAAAGCTATTGCAAGTGGGGCGGATTCATTGACGGGTTTGCCGATTTTGATCCTTTGTTTTTTAATATTTCTCCCAAAGAGGGGATGAATATGGATCCCCAGGAACGACTGTTCATCAAGGCGTGCTGGGAGGTGTTCGAGGATGCCAGTTACACAAAAACGCGATTGAAGAACGTGTGCGACGGACGTGTCGGCGTATTTGCGGGGATTACCAAAACCGGTTACGAGCTGCACGGACCTGATCTATGGCG
>PIVQ01000474.1 GCA_003354055.1 Desulfobacteraceae bacterium
ATAAAGTTAAGTTCATCCGGATTTTCAATGGTTATGGTTTTGAGTTCCATGAGATATTCTCCTTGTTGTTTTGAGTGTGATATCAAGGATATTGACGGCATTAACTATAATTTGTTTTCAGTTGAAAAACAACTAAGAACCATACGCAGATCCGGGAAGCAGTTTCCCCGTGTTCTAAAATGCCCTTTCCCAGACTATCCAACTAAAACTGAATTGATAACCGTTTCGGACGATACCCGGCCGCGGCACAGGCAGGCTCTTCCGTTAAAGCATGTCCGGTCGTCCTGACCGGGCATGCAGCGGGCGGGCTGCCGCCTTTGCCGTCCATGGCAGTCAACAGCCCTCACGCCACTTCAGAGCCTGCCTGCACCGCGGCCTAATCCTCCGGGCTTGATAGCGTAAAACTTGTTTCCTCCTGATTAGGTGCGTCTTCATTTTTATTGCATTTTAGGGCAAAGAGTGGTTAGTTCAAATGCAGTAGAATTGGGCTATCATGTTGATTTATGGACTCCTTTTTCAGGCTGTTGCAACTTTCAAAATAGGATTCAGAATCGGTGCTCGGAAAAATACTTCTAACGGGATAACATTCGTACAAATTGGTCATCCAGCTATATATATAAATATGAAGATTATTCAGACCGGCACAACTATTTGTTAATTGGAGCTTCAAAATGGAACAGAATAAAAGTTCAAAAATTGGTGGAATTCCTGCTTTACGTGGATTCCGAAAACAATTCTTGCATACTTTGCGCAGGATAATTGAGGCAGGAACTAACATCATTTATCCTGAGACCTTAGAAGATTTTGCTATATACGACAGTTCAGATCGCCTGATAGAGATTGTCCAAGTCAAAGACCATACGGCACCATTAACTTTCTCTGATTTGAAGACCTTCTTTCAGAACGCTATTAAGGTTCTTAAAAAGCATCCAGACGCTAATGTTGTTATAGCGTCCTACGGCAAATTAGGCACAGAACTGACAAAAAATATTGGCGCTAATAAAGAGAACCTTAAACAGAATAAAAAATTTAATACTCCCGAAATATCGAATGTGTTTTCACGACTCTCCTACATTCAGCTCAAAGAAGAAAACGAAATAAGTATCATAAGAAACTTTCTAAATCAGTACCCAATGATAGTCGGTGAATGGCAGACTGCGTTTGATATATTGATGCAAGATCTTTATACCGGCGCTGAAAAGGAAAAAGCCTATACCTGTCAGACATTGAAAGAAAAACTTCAGGACATTGGACAATATCTTGTCGGACGAGAGGCGCATCATAAAGAATGGGGCACAACTATAATTCCTTTGGTGAAACAGAACGTTGAACAAATAGAGAGGCTATCAAATTCCTTTTATGAAGGAGTTTCCGTAACTTGGAATCATATCTCAGCTCATCTTGACATTGTTCGTGATCAACATTTAAAAACTATTGAAATGGGTTTTGGACAATCAAATCTTTTCATCATTCATGGTGCTTCAGGACAGGGGAAATCTGCCTTGGCGTATAGATATTTATATGACTATTGTCCTACTGGAGCTTGTTACGAAATTAGGGGCTTGGACACCTCCAAGAGAGCTCTGGAAGTTGCAACTGCACTTGCTGGTTATCAAGTCCCCTTAATGTTTTTTATCGATGCCACTCATAGAAACAAAGGGTTACCTGTTTTTTTAAAGCGTATTAGTGAATTAGAGCATATTAATTGTCTGATTGCCATTCGTGAAGAAGATTGGCGAATGACTGGGTTGACATCTTCAGATATCCAGTTTTCTGAATTGGAACTTGACTTTAATCAGGAGGAAGCCAAAAGGCTGTATGATGCATGGCTATATGAAAAAGATAGGGAATACCCTGATTTTGAACAGGTTTGGGCAAAATTCAATGAAAGCGGACCTCTATTAGAATTCGTCCATTTATTGACTCACACAGAGAGTTTAAGTGATCGCTTACAAAAGCAGTATGAAAGAGTTGTCGATGAAGTCGATTGTAACAAACGTTCAAACAATGACATTAAGTTGATGCATTATGTAGCAATCGTAGGTGCTTCCGGCTCCTGTATTGATTTAACCAAGTTATTCAATCCAACTTCTTTCAAAAGAAGTATTGACCGATTGGAAAAAGAATATTTTCTTCGTTTGGACACTGATGGGCGTTACTTAACTGGGTTGCATCCAATTCGTTCAAGAGTCCTATCTGATATTATTACCGATCCCACTCTCCTTCCCTGGGAATCTTTGGCATTAGAATGCTTACCATTATTAAAAGAGGAAGATTTAGAAATATTTTTGCTTCATAGCTTCATTAGTCATCCGGAAGCTACTCAATCAATTGTATCGCATCTCAATAGCCTCAAATATAATTCCTGGGTTGCAGCGAACTGTGTTTTGACAGCACTACAATGGAAAGGAATATATGACTATGTACAAGAGAATAAAAAGCTCTTCGTACAAGTCTATGAAAAAATTGCTGGAGGTTGTTATGTTGTATTAGACTTGGACTTTATAGGGTTTTTAGAAATCGAATCTCCTCAGTCTGCAATTTTTGATCTTTTGCCTGAAAATGGTAAGGAGCAAGCTGTACAATGGAGGAAAAATCAAACTTCTAAATCGAAAATTTATTACTTAGCTGATAATTGGCTAAAACATTTTATTTTCTCAGCAACTCCTTCATGTGAAACAGAATGGAATGGTTTTGGACAGGTTGTATATTGGATCGGGTTTAGAAATATTGAGATAAATCTATATGAATCTCTTGATTTCAAAGCTTTGGATCAAGCAATTGAAAAATTGCCTCTACACATTTTAGGAAACTTAATTTATGGTCTTTGGAGTGCATTTTCCAATAAAGAGAGTTTCCTGCAATGGTATGACAAAATTTACCCTCTAATATTAGAACGATATCGTGTCGAAACCGATACCCCTCATATAGAAACAACAGAAAAGTTGATTCGAGCGCACTTTGTAGCACCTTTAGAAGATAGAGAGGAGATAGGGCCAATAGATGAAAATGATTCTAAAAAAAATCGGCTTCATGACATGGCATTATATCATGTGGAGCTTTTAGCCAAACTATTCCCCCAATATGAGGAATATGGGTGTCAAGGATATGGACACCAAATCTTTGATTTTTTTGAAAATGATGATACAAAAAAAACGAATATCGCTGGACGGTATTTAACACCTGATTGGGTAATTCAAGTAAATAAAACAGCACGAATCCTTACAAGCCATTTATTCAGGCCGCAAACATGGAAAGAATATTGTGCACAGATTTGCTCAACGCGTGATAAAACTGTTCAATGTTTCGATGATCTTCGTAAGCTTTTAGTCAGACATTTTCGAAGTAAAAAAAATGTTCAACAACTTAGTACGCTTTCAGACTCAGAGTTGTGGAAAGAATGTGTGCAGCAAACCAATAAAATACCAGGTTTTCCATTGGACGTGCTTGATAGTTGGGGGTATTCCGAAGAACAATCACCTCGAGAAAATCAGTTGGAAACGGGTAATAATAGCAAAGAACAGTTTATTATTTCAGCCTACTTAAAGAGATACCGGGAGTACTTAAAGATAAAAAGAGAATACTTTAATGGGCTGAATAATTTTTTAAATCTGTCTCCACAATTATTACTTACGAACTCTTTTCTTGGCAGAGCCAAAACTACCAGAGAAAGATTGCGATTGGAAAAAACTATTGAGGAATTAAATCTTAAGAATGACCGACCCTTCCTACCTGGATATAATTTGGCTCAAACGCTAAAAGTTCAAACTAAATTTCAACTACTTTTTCGGAAACATTTTTTGAGGCTCTCAGATAAGGACAAGCTATCACAATTAGAGCGAAAAGAATCACAGGCATTTCAAAATTTATGGGCACTTTGGTTTTCTTTTGTTGATAAACCAGAGCATCATATGGATTTTCCAGGAAAGACCACTCTATTAAAGTTCGACAGAAAACTACAAGCAGTTCAAAACCACCTTGAAAATGGGTTAAAAGAAGCAGAAACAGAAACTCTAAAATATAAAAGCTTAGGAGACTCAATCCAATTTGATAAGAATCCTGCGTTTTGGATAGCTGTGGACGGGAAAAACCCTCTTGAAATCTACTCCCAAGTTGAATTCTTATTTTCAATATTACAGAAATGTCTGGGGACAATCGAGTTGCATTCGCTTGAGTATTATGCTTTGGAATTCAAATGGAAGCATATAATCATCATACCACTGTGTAACGGAAGGTTATTGGAGAAACATGTTTGGTGTATACCCACCTATCAATTAGTAAGTGGCATGAATCAAAATGGAGAGTTGAGTGTATTTGACCTCATCCCGCGGCAAATCAATCAAGAAATAATAAATAGCTTGGGTTTAAAACTTTGGCCATCAACTTTGCTCAAAGATGTACGAATGTTTTTTCAAAGCATAAGTGTATTACAGTTGCGGCTTCAACACATAGCTCAATTGGGAGATTTTCCTGATTTAGATGAGATAGGAACAAAAATTGTTCAGGCATATCTTGATAGTTTACAAGAAGAATTTAGCAAAGATTATCAAAAAGCTATCGATGGCGTTGGGATACTCGCCAAACTTTACAATAAAGTGGCGAATTCATCTTATGAAAGCCCTGCTTTTGAATATCTGCAATTGGCTGCAGAGCAATTAGATGAAATATATGAGAAGATAATTCCGGATGGATTGGAAGATGGATCAGCGAATTTAACATTTGAATCCTTGAATGAATTTAAAGATCAGATCTTATCAATACAACAAGAATTGTATATCATTTATCTATATTGGTGTGGTTATGTTATCAATGCTCAAAATCAACAAGTCAGATGAACCTTGTGAAATCGGTTCTTTGGGGTTTAGACTCCTATGTCAAATAAATGAGAAAAGAACCATATCCTTGACTTTAGCTATCCTAACTCATATCACTTACCATGAATGATCGAGTGTCTCTTAACGATACTTGGAACTGGCAGAAACAGCTCCAATAAAGAATAAAACCAGGACAAAACCATGCCCAGAGCCTCAATGAACGACGCAGAAATAGCAAAGACCAAGGAGAAGATTCTTGATACTGCTTCCGACATTATCAATGAAGACGGATTTCAGGCGTTATCCATGCGGAAGATCGGCTCCCGGGCGGGCATGACCGCTGCCAATCTGTATAACTATTATGCGAGTAAGGATGAGATCAATATTGCCATCCGAATGAGGGCAGGCAGGATATTATATGAAGATCTTCTGGCGGGGTATGAGACCGGGCAGGACATGGCAGAGAAAATCTGGCTGATGATGGAAGCCTATATTCGTTATGGCCTTACCAAACCCAACTACTATTCCATCATGTTTGATATGCCTACCCCGAAGTATGCCAACTATGTGGGTTCTCCTCTGGAGGCAATGGCCCTGCAGGAAAAGGAGTCCAGCGAGCAAAGTGTGGCACTTTTGTACCGATGCGCAAAGGAGCTTAAGGGGCAGGGCTTCGGGATTCCTGAGGATCCGGATCTGTTCATGACCATTGTCTGGGGACAGCTGCACGGGCTGGTTTCATTGTATAACAACAACTCCATTTCAGAGATTGTTGAAACACCTGAACAGATTATTGAGAAGGCTGCCAGAAAAGCTTATGAGATTTTTTTCAGGCAGACCTCAGATGGTTAGGATCCCGTTATGACCCTAGCAAAGTATTTGCTAGGGTCATAAGCTTAGGTCATAAGCTTAGGTCATAAGGAAATCTGCTAGGGTCATAACGACGTAAATATAGGCTGAAATAATCTAACGGGTATCTGCCATCATCTTAGCGCAGACATCGCCGGCTGCTGTTTCAGCCAGCTCTTTCGCGAAAAAATCCAGACTGGATTCAGCGGTTTCAGAATCTGTCACGGAACGCCAGGAATCCAGTTCTTTGCCGGTTATACTATCGTAAACTCTGACAGAGAC
>PIVQ01000475.1 GCA_003354055.1 Desulfobacteraceae bacterium
TTCGTAATATCCCCCCAAGGATAACGCAAGATACCTATCATACCGTCCACTCAGGCGTAATTTTTTCAACCCTTGGTTAAATAGAGACAGATACCGTTGGTTTCCTTTCATTTTTTTAGAAAACATTAATCGGTAATAATCCATTTTTGTCGGTTTGGGGTTATGGGTGATCAGATCTATTTGTTCATCTGTAAACTCTTTATTCAGGAGTACGTATCCCGCATTCAAGGTCATGGGGAAGGCATCAATCCGATTTAGCAACAGCATTGAGAAGAGTTGTTTGTCCTCTACAGTCCGATGAATTTTGATTTCTCCATTAAGATCGGCCGTATCGATTTCAATACCATATCCATATCCGATAATGCCTCCAAGCCTGTATTGTTTAAGGTCAGCAACATTGTTCCAGGCAAGGGGGAGGGATTTTAGATGAAACAATACGGATTTTCCCTGGATAAACGTATCGCTGAAAAGAAAGTTTTGTTCTCTTTCTTCACTTTTTGTCCACAAAAATGCGCCGTGGCAATTCCCTTTTTTTACCTCTTCAAATCCCCTCTTCCACGGAAGAAAGTGATAGACTACTTTTATATCGGAATAGGCAAAGGCCTCTGTTACGATATGTGATGCAACACCATAGTGTTTCAATGCTTCGGATTGATATGGCTGCCATTCGCCGTTTGCTATACAAATTGTTTCTCCGGCCGTGACGTTGCCTGTAATGAAAAAACAAAACAGGAGTATTATGATTGTAGTCAATTTCATGTCCATTTTTTCCTTTCATAAGGTGAATGGATCAACAAGGATCGGCTCCAAAATTACTTGATCTTTTGTTTTCAAAATACCCAGTCTTTTAAGGGGTTTTGGAAGCAATTTAGATCAAGTTATTTTGTAACGATTCCCAATACAGAATTTATATCAGATTGCAGAAATCAATTTGTCCATACGATGATCTTATTTCTATCGTTGTCATGTGTCAATATTATAGAGTCGGCAAGGACCGAGGAAGGCAAAGTACCTAACCTATGCAGCAGGCTTTATCCTTTTGGCTAATTTTTGGGTTCTGGTTAAAAATTGTTCCATTTCTACAGGGGTGACCGGGGTGGCGGAAGGGAACTTATGGGTAAGAGGATCCACAGCCCTTCCGTCTTTTTGCATGCGGAAGCAAAGGTGGGGCCCTGTGGCATACCCGGTCATTCCCACATAGCCGATGACGTCTCCCTGAAGTACTTTTTTGTTCCGCTTCATGCCCTCGGGAAACCGGCTCAGATGGAAATACCGGGTGATATATCCGTTGCAGTGGCGGATTAATACATGGTTTCCCGTGGTGTTGCTGTAACCGAATCCGGCGATGATCCCGTCCCCAACGGTCTTGACTGGTGTCCCTTTGGGGGCTGCATAATCCACCCCGGGATGGGACCGGTACTCTTTTAATATGGGATGCATTCTTTTGGGGGCAAATCGGGATGAAATCCTTGAAAATTCAAGAGGGGCTTTTAAAAAGGCTTTTTGAAGCGAGTTGCCGTTTTCATCATAATAGCCTTCGCTTCCGTTTTCCGCTCTATGTAAAAAGGCTGAAAATTCTTTGCCTCTGTTGGTAAAAACGGCTGCCTGCACCTTTCCGTAGCCTGAAAATTTCCCCTCGTGAAAGCGTTTTTCCACCAGAACCTGGAAGCTGTCTTGGGGCCGGATATCACGGATGAAATCAATGTCCCATGCAAAAATATCAGAGAGCTTCCATGCCAGGTCGCATTGCTCTCCGGATTTTCTGACCGCCTCGAACAGGCTATATGTGATGGTGGCGGAGACCGTTGCCAGGGTTGTTGTATACTCAATGGGTATTTTCCGGATGGCAAATCCGTCCTTTCCCTTTTGTATGACCAGTCGGTCTGCCATGTCTATATTGTATTCAAACCGTGTCATGCGGCTCTTCTGCACTATGATTTTATAGGGCCGGCCCGGCCGCATTTTCTGCAGTGAATATACCTGGGCGCTTCTATGGTTTAACGAGTATATGGTTTTTAAGGGTAGATAGGGGTCCAGGAGGACGGAAATGGAATCCCCCTTTTTGACCTCTCCTTTTATAACCCGGATATCCGGTCGACCGGTCCGAGGATGCCTTATGGTGTTCCTTTCGGGGTAGGACCCCATGACATTGGATACGGGAGAGGATGAAAAGAGAATGAGAAGACAGATCACCAGGATAAATTTTCCAATGCGCATATTTGTGACTCTCCTGTATAAAAAAGGCTAAAATGCCTGTTCTCCTGCTCAATGTGCAGGTGGGGTTTAGCCAAGGAGAATCATCAACTTTTATGCCAAGCTGTCCAAGAGCCAAAAAAACAATATAATTGCACCCGGGATCCGGGTTCTGAATCTTTCAGGAGAGTGACCGTCGGTGGAATCAATAGGTTAAATTTAATCACTACCTGTCTTATACCGACAATTTGTGGGGAAAACATAAGTTATAGAACATTGTTCTCCTTGATTGGGATCCAGATCTCTTCTCTCGCTGCAAGATCCATTGGATCATACCCCTCCGGTAGTTTCTCAAAGTGTTCCCGGTTATCAAGTTCATAGCCTGAGTTCGGCAGCCATTCACTGAAAATATACTGAAATGTTCCGGCAACCGCCCGCGCAGGACCATGGTGGACAAACACGGCATATTTCCCACCTTGCAGCTCATAAGTTTCCATACCGTACGGCACCCCGGTAAAGGATGACACCTCAACCACTGCCCATTTTTCAAACCGCGAATCCGGAAGAAAATTCCAGTTATCACCATAGTTTTGCATGGAAATATAATCCGTACCTATCCTCTATCTCTCTCCGCCGCGGCATGAATCTTTGCCAAAGCTCCATGGTTTTATCCGCAGAAAGGGACATTTCCATATGAAAGCCGATTAGTTTTTTGGGTTCAAGTTCTTCTGTTTTTGGTATCATTTTGTTTCTTTGTTACATGGCTTGTTTGATTCTACCACCATGGTAAAATAGTTCGTAAACCTTCTCGTTATTCTCATAGATGCTTTCGATACCATGGAAGCGGTCAAGAGAACCATATTGTTGGTTTTCATATTTGGAATTTTGTTTTTCCAATGTTGCCGGTCCTCTGAACGGATATTCGGGAGAAACTAGAAGCAATGCGTCTTTTAGGAAAGAATATATCTTCTTGGGATCAGAACCGTTAGGTAATACTTCCCCAAAATAATTCATCACCCAAAGCAATGCCTTGTCAGAATTAAAAATCTGTTCAGATCCAGCAAACGGATTGAAGCCATTATAGCGGTCTAAATACCTATATTCATCTGTTATAATTTCAAAACCAACAGAACCATCATCGAATTTTTTTTCCTTGCCGTCACCACCACTGGGATAACCAGCTAATCTTGCTTTCAGGATAAAATCAATTAGAGTCATTCTTAATCCTTTAAATTCTCTGTGGACTTATACAGATTTGGATACCATGCAGAGTATTGATAGTGACCGGGATCATAGATCTGAATGACACCCGATCAGAAATTGATAATAAAATATTCCAGATGAACCTTTAGCAGCAATCGGATTGTATGTAAAGCCGGTTTCAGTGGTTCCAAATGCATATCACAATGCCTTCACACCCGTCGGTATACCCGGAGGATCAGGCAGCGGTATGGGTGGGGGTGGCGCGGCGTGAGAGATGCTAAGATTTCAAGGACAGAAAATCTGCAGACCTCCGCTAAATTTTAGGTTTGGACGACCGAAAGTCTTTAGCAGAACCCCCACCCGTGCTGCTGTCGGGTTATGCCTCTATCGCTCCGCTCCTCAATGGTTGTGCCTGTGTTTTCAATATGTTGGGAAACCATGTCATTGCAACTATTTTAAAAAAAGAATTGACAAGCAGAGGGATTGTAAATAAATTGGTCGTACGTCCGATCAATTTATTTTGTATGAAAAGGAAGTCATGGGTAGAAAAAGCAAAGCAGATGAGCGCAGAACTCAAATAATCCAGGCCTTTTATCAATGTGTGGCAGAGCAGGGCATTGCCAACGCCTCCATCCGGAAAATCGCTAATCAGGCAGGGGTGCAACCTTCCACCCTTCATCATTATTTTAAAAGCAAGGAAGAGATCATCGAAGAGGCTGTTGTTTATTTCACAGACCATATTTTTGAGGGCTTCCGGGGGCAGATGGCGGATGCCGGAGTGGAAACTCTGGATCAGGGCATTGAGTTTATCTTTTCCAAGGGCATGATCAATGAGGATCACACCGGTTTCTTTCTGGAGTGCTGTGTGGCTGCCCGTCACAATACCAGGGTCAGGGAAACCATTGCCGATCTGTTCCGTCGTTTCCGTCAGGCCATTATAGATCATCTGGAACAGGTGCCGGGATTTGAAAGGCTGAAGGACTCCCAAAAAGCCTTGCTGGCCTCCACAATCGTGGCCATTCACGAAGGTATTGAACTCCAGTGGTTTGCTGATCCGGGCGGGGTCGATCTGAATCAAACCCTTGAAACCACCCGGGATATAATTGAATTTTTTATAGAGAATGCAGGACAATAGCAATTGCCGAAAAGCGTTTCTAAATAACGTGAGCCTTTATTTAATTCTATATGGATGTAATCTGAAAAAGTTTATGGCAAATGCGATAATTTCTTCCAAAGGAGGGTGATTGTGGACTGGAATCAAATCTATGGGCAGTACAAAGATCTTTTTAAAGACAAGCGGTTTCCCCTGGCCTTTGTCGACCTGGACGGGTTTGATAGGAATGTGGCTTATGTGGCCGCAACCCAAAGGGCCACAGGCAAGACCATCCGGGTGGCGTCCAAGTCTATCCGAAGCCTTGCGTTGATCAAGCGGGTCTTTGAGAAAGGCGGATCGGCCTATAGGGGAATCTTAGCCTTTACCATGGAAGAGGCGGCTTTTTTGATCGATAACGGCCTGGACGATATCATTGTGGCCTATCCTTCTGTTCAACCCTCCGATCTTGAATTGTTTGCGGAAAAGACAAGGGCTGGTGCAGATCTGTCGCTAATCGCGGATTCCATTGAGCATCTGAGGGCTGTATCCGAAGCAGCGCAGAAGGCCGGAGTGACTTTAAAGGTCTGTCTGGATGTGGACATGTCCTTTCGTGCCCTGGGACAAAGGGTGCACTTAGGAGTTCGCCGCAGTCCGTTGTACGAACCTGCTCAGGTGCTGGATTTGGCAAGGGCTGCCCGGGATTTGCCGGGCATAAAAATTACCGGGGTCATGGGGTATGAGGCCCAGATCGCCTCGTTAAACGATGATATTCCGGGCCAGGGACTGAAGAATAAGTTTTCGCGGATCTTTAAACAAAGGTCGGTAAAGGAATTAACCGGGCGCAGGGTCCAGATGATTCAGGGCCTGAAAGACATGGGCCTTATTCCTGAGGTGGTCAACGGCGGGGGCAGCGGTAGTCTTATGTCCACTGGCAAGGACAAGTCGGTCACTGAAGTTACGGCAGGGTCTGCCTTTTTTGCCCCCGGGCTGTTCACCCATTTTCACGAGGTTCATTTTGAACCGTCGGCCTTTTTCGGCCTTCAGGTGGCAAGGATCCCAAAGCCCGGCATGGTGACCTGCCAGGGCGGCGGCTATATAGGATCAGGTGAGGTTAATGTCAACCGTTTACCCTGGCCGGTAATGCCGCAGGGGCTAACCTATCTTTCCATGGAAGGGGCCGGTGAAGTCCAGACCCCTCTGAATCTGCCCGAGGGCGGCCCCAAATTAGCCTTAGGCGATCCGGTGTTTTTCCAGCATTCAAAAGCCGGGGAACTCTGCGAGCGTTTTAACGAATTGTATTTGGTACAGGATAAGAAAATTACAGGATCAACCCCCACGTATCGTGGGAATGGCAAGGCGTTTTTATAATACGAGGAGGAGATGTGGAACCGTTCCGAACGTTTGATTTTATCATTGTAGGGGCTGGAATCTCAGGCCCGTTTATTGCGGATGA
>PIVQ01000476.1 GCA_003354055.1 Desulfobacteraceae bacterium
GAAAAAATACCCCAGATAATGTCTGCGATGACTACCGGGTTCTCCTGGCAGAATACCTCTTTGTCCATTCCTTCCTGGATGATATCGACCAATACCTTGAGGCAGTCATTGGAAAGGGTCCTGATTTTTCGGGTGATCTCCGGAGAAACATTATCCAGGGCTGCGGTTGATCTTGAGTGGATGAGGTTGATGAGGATCCGCTTGTCCGAATCGTAGAGGCTGAAAAAAAGGGCTCTTAAGGCCAGAAGCTTCTGTTCCGGTGATAGATCCGTTTTGTCGGCTACCTTGTGGATTTCCCGTTTGATGAGGGTGAGAAATTCAATGGTAAGCCTTGCGTATACCTCTCCTTTGCTTTCAAAGTACAGGTAAAATGCCGCAGGGCTCAGGTGAGCCCTGCGGGTAATGTCGATGATGGTGGCGCGGCGGTATCCTTTTTTTAGAAAGACCTGCCTGGCAGCCTCGTAGAGTTCTTTTTTTCGCCTGGCTTTTTCCTTTTGCCTCTGTTCCGATATGCCCATGTTATGCCACCTGATACCGGAGAAATTAGGATGAGAAACTATTGGATTCAGCCAGGACCTCTACAGCCTTTACCGGCGGGGCCATCAGAGTTGCCGCAACCCCGGCAGTGAACAGGACGGTACCTATGACAATGAATGCCAGGTCGTAACTGCCGGAATAGTCCTTTAAATAGCCGGCTGCAAAGGGAACGACGGCTGCAAAGGGAAGGGTCAGGGGCTGAACAAAACCGTTGATGGATGCAAAGGCAGCCGGGCTGAAGTAATTTCCCAGGAGGATGGGGTTAATGGTGATGACGGTACCGAACCCGAAACCGAACCCGAAGCCTGCGGCCAATAGGAAGGTCAGGGACGGGGCCTTCCAGAAGGCCAGCATTGAGGGAAGCATGAGACAAAAGGCAAAGGTCAGAAGCCATCTGGGTTCCACCCGGTCACCAACGACTCCCATGGGCAGACGGGATAATACGCCGCCGATGAGGATGGCGGAAATGCCGGATGCCGCATTCATTTGGCTGTACCCAAGGTCTGTGAGATGAAATACCCCGTGGACCAGCAAAAGGTAAAGGGACATGTACAGGGCCGAGAGAACCACCACATCCAGCCAAACGATCCGAGTGCGCATAGCCTCTTTTAATTCCCAGTTCTCGGTGGTCCGGTAAGTCTGCTGCGGGCTTTGGGAAGGGTCGGTCTGGGATGCGGCCTCATCCGGATGAACACCATCGGCAAACTGGTCGATATCCGAGGGTTTGTTGATCAGCCAGTGAAGTGCGATAATACTGACCAGGATCACACCGGCGCAGGCGATCCATCCGCTTTGCCAGGAGTTGGTCTGCTTCATCAGCCAGGTCAGGGCCGGGGAGGCCAGGAATCCGGCCACGGCAGCACCGCTCATGACGAATCCCATGGCGGTTGCGCGGCGTTTGTTAAACCAGTACAGGGTCGTGGTCTGGACATTGAGCTGGCCGGCCAGGGCAAAGCCGAATGGCATGATTAATCCCCAGATCACGGCCCAGTGCCAGAATTCGGTCGTGGCCGTACCCAGCAGGATCAGGGCAATCAAAGAGATGACAAGACCGATGAGGAAGGTGCGTTTGCTGCCGATTTTATTGATGGCCACGGATACCAGGGGGGTGAGAATCCCCACCATAATCGCCCGGAGACTGTGGGGCAGGGCGGCTTGGCCCCGGCTCCATCCCATGGCCTTGACCATCTGGGGGAAAATGACACTGAATCCGTAAAAGACGATGCCCAGAAGGCAGAAGTAGAGAAAAAATAAAACAACAGCGTTTTTCCAGCCGTAAAACTTTTGGGTGTCGGATCCTTGTATGGTCATGGTGTCTCCTTGGCGTTTTGGGGGTTAATAGATGACTTTTTTATCCGTAAGCCGGGCGATCTCTTCTTCTGACAGGCCAAGCAGATCCCGGAACACGTAAGTGTTGTTTTCAGCAAACCTGGGGGCCTTTGTGGCCGTAATAGCCTCCTGGGAAAATCTGAACGGTGGAGAGACGGAAAGCTGGGCCGTACCGTTGTAGTCCATGGTCTGGAACATGTTGCGCTCCTTGAGATGGGGATCTGCCAGGAGATCCAGATTGGTCATGGAGGGCATGGCAGGGACATCCGCTGCCTGGAGGATATTCATGACCTCATATTTGGTCAGCCCTTTTGTCCAGGCGGCAACTTCCGGATCCAGTTCGGCCTGATGATCCCAGCGGGAGTCGGGATCTTTAAACCGCGGGTCCGCTGCAAGATCGCTTCGGCCCATTTTGTCGCACAGGGCCAGCCACTCTTCCTCCCGGGATACGGAGATGCTCACCCATTCATCGTCGCCAGTGCAGGGGTAGCAGTTGTTGGGGGCAAAGCCCTGTTCCCGGTTGCCGTTGCGCTTCTGGATATTGCCGTTCAGGCTGTAATCCATCAGGGATTCACCGGATAGAAATGAGACGGTTTCCGACTGGGCCACGTCGATAAACTGGCCTTTCCCGGTTTGCTGTCGGTTGTTCAGGGCGATGAGCACCGACAGGGCACCTGCGTATCCGTTCCAGATATCAGTGCCCGTGGTCAGGTTGTTCGGGGGCAGATCCGGGTATCCGGTAAGGTCGGCCAACCCTCCGTGGCAGGCAAAGTTCCAGGCATAGCCGCCATAGCTGCCGTAGGGTCCTGTGGTGCCGAATCCCGAAGCCCCGAGCATGATCAGACCCGGATGAATCTCTTTGAGATCATCATACCCGAGCCCGAGTTTTTCCAGGGCACCGGGCCGCAGATTATGAATGACTACGTCGCTTTTTGTTATCAGGCGCTTTGCAAGATCTACCCCTTTGGGTTCCCTGATGTTCAGGGAGATCGATAATTTGTTGTTGTTGACAAAGTTAAAGGGGGGAGACTGGTCAAATCCGTCTGCGTTGGGGTCATAGCCCGTGGCCACCTTTCCCAGTGCAAAATTCCTAAGTCCCAGATTATCCCTGTTCTCAATCTTGATCACTTCGGCACCCATCTGGCCCAGAAGCATGGCAGCAGCAGGACCTGCCAGAAAATCAGATATTTCAACGATGCGGATTCCGTTTAATATATTACACTCCATGATTGCTCCTTTGGCTTAAATAGTGTGAGCGGCTTTGTGGGCTTCAAGGTCTGATTCAGTTACTCCGAGACGGGTCTGGTAGATCGCTTTATTGTGTTCACCCAGAAGCGGTGCTCCCTTGGATGGGGTTCTGTCCAGATTCGAATACAGGGCCGGTGAAAAGGGGTAGTCCTTGGGGCCGGTCTGGGGGTGATCCACTGTCTCAAAAAATCCGCGGGAGCGCATCTGTTCGTTGTAAAGCAGCTCCTCACTGGTCCGTATGGGGGTGCCGGAAATACCGGCCTTCTGGCAGAGGTGAAACAGCTCCTCTTTATTGAATTTGGCCCCCCACTCCTCCATGACCTCCTGAATTTCAGTGTCCCAGCAGTCATGCCGGGTCAGGGAGGAGAGATATTCTTCCTTTTCAAGTCTGGGATCGTTGATCAGTTTGACCAGCCGTTTCCACTCCCGGTCTTCGGTGTTCAGGCAGATCATGACGTAACCGTCCTTGCACTTAACCGGCTCCCTGAAAGACCTGGCCATGGGGGTGTGGCGCTGGCGGCTGAACTTGAGCCCGTAGCAGTCGCCGAATACCAGCCCTAAGCCCTCCACCAGGAGCTGGCTGTCCTGCTGGGCCACGTCGATATGGCATCCTTTCCCTTCTGCGGTCTGGGAAAATGCCGCCCCCAGGGTGGACAGGGCAACCACCATACCGGTGACGCCGCTTATGGCCTTGCCCCCGGGCTTTACCACGGGCCGGCTCATGTCGGAGCTGAAGTAGGGCAGCATATTGCCGATTCCCCCGCACTGGGCAATGTTCAGCTCGTTGGCCTTAAAGTCTTTGTATGGGCCGATCTGGCCGAAGGGGGTGACCGAGGACATGATCAACCCCTTGTTTACCTGTTTCAGGGCTTCATAACCAAGCCCCAGGTCTTCCAGAGTTCCCGGAGCGGTGTCTTCCACAAGGATGTCGGCCTTGGCAATCAGTTTTTTGAAAAGTTTTTGGCCAACTTCTGTCCGGATATCCAGGGTAATCCCTTTCTTATTGGTATTGTAAAACAGGAAGGGGCAGCTTAAGTCCGGACTCTCTTTGTAAAAGGGGCCGCTTGCGCGCATGGCGCTGCCTTTTCCCGGTGGTTCTATTTTGATGACATCTGCCCCGAAGTCGGCCAGAATTTTGCAGCCCATGGCCCCGGGGATGGTATCGGTAAGTTCGATGATGGTCAGATGTTCCAGTGCATTTACCGGCATGACGCCTCCTTTTCGTATGAGTTGGTTTTGGATCCGCTGGATTCGCCCGAGCAGCAGGCCTTCGGGCCGGACTGGGTTTCGCCTTGGTACAATACCCTTAGGTCCTTTTTGAGTATCTTGCCCAGCGCATTTCTGGGCATGGCATCGATTACCCGGATTTTTCTAGGGCATTTGGATTTGGAGATATGTTTGTAACAATGGGCTAAAAGCGCCTTCTCTGTAACGCGGGCTCCCGGCAGAAGGATGATATAGGCCAGTATTTCTTCCCCCATGATGGGGTCGGGTACGCCGATGACGGCAGCTTCATCCACAGCAGGATGGTCATGGAGGACGGATTCCACATCTCTGGGGCAGATATTGAATCCCCCCCGGATGATAAGATCCTTTTTCCGGTCCACGATAAAAATATCCCCCTCATCATCCTGAAAGGCCATATCGCCGGTATAGAGCCAGCCGCCTTTGAAGCTTCGGGCTGTCTCATCAGGCATGTTATAGTATCCGGGTGAGATATTATCCCCCTGCACCAGAAGTTCCCCGACCTCGTTATTCTTGAGTATCTTTCCCCTATGATCAACGATTCTGACCTGTACTCCCGGGACGGGCGGACCCACAGACCCCGGCTTGCGTATCCTCTCTTTGGTATTCCCCGCCACCGTGGGGGCGGCTTCCGACAGGCCGTAACCTTCCAGGATGATGCAGTTGAACCGTGCTTCAAAGGCCGTAAGAGTTTCCTTAGGTAACGGCGCAGAGCCGCAACTGCACTCCTTGAGGCTGGACAGGTCATAGGTGTTCGACAGATTCTCATGATGAAGCATCAGGGAAAAGACGGCAGGCACCCCGGCAAATTTATAGATCCTGTGACGTTCAATGAGGCGGCAGGCCTCTTCAAGGTCAAACCGCGGCATGACCACACTCTTATTGGGAATGAGAAAGCCCAGGTTCATCATGGACAGACCGAAGGAGTGGGACAGGGGCAGAAAAAACAGGCTGACGGTCTCAGGATCCCTGTGGGGATCCATCTGCGAGAGGCTGACGGCACTGGCATACAGGTTTTTGTGGGTAAGCATCACCCCTTTGGGGGTACCGGTTGTGCCCGAGGTATAGAGGATAACCGCCGTGTCATCGTCTTGAATGGTAACCTCCGGTGCCGTGGCAGGATAGGCTTCTGTTAATTGTTTGTAGGTCCGATGGGAATGGGGAGTATCTGTCTCATCCATGACAATGAGGTGTTTCAGTGAATCCACACTGGCCGCCGCCTGCCCGGCCCTTTTAAGAAAGGTCTCTTCCGTGATCATGGCACAGGCCCCTGAATTCTCCAGGATGTGGCGGATCTCCACCTCGCCCATGGTGTAGATCACCGGTATGATAACGGCTCCGGCCCTGAGAATGGCCTGGTAGGCAATCACGACTTCTGGGGAGTTCATCATCTGGACCATCACCTTGTCTCCGGGGGCGATGTCAAGATCAATCAGGCCATTGGCAAAACGGTTGGCTGCGGATATCAGGTCCAGGTTTGAATAGGATGTATCTTTGAAGATCAGTTTGGTGATGTTGCCGAAGGTGTCAACACTTTGGTTGGCCAGTTCAACAAGATTCATATGTCCTCCCTTTATAC
>PIVQ01001268.1 GCA_003354055.1 Desulfobacteraceae bacterium
ATTTAAGGCCGTGGCTTACCGTTAAATCTTCTTTGACCGGCAGCAAGGCATACCCCGAAAGACCTGCGAGACAAACGCTTTTTTCTCCTGTCAAAGCCTTTTCGCCGGTCGGTTTTAAGGGTGAGCTTCACATGGACACCGTTCCTGACGCTGAGTCTTCTATCCCTCATGCGTTTTCTTCTGTCGATACTTATTTTTCCGCCAATAGTGATTCGCTTTGAAACGTTCGGCGTGTTGTTATTTATCTTCCGAATATTCTGAACAGGTAATATTTTGATAACCAGGGCCATAATCCTCTCCACATTACGTTACAACCACAGAACACAAAATGGCGCAGACAGGGAAATATTTTCCTGCTGCACCCGGTATCTATAAAAATAAAGCAATAATTGCACCAGTGTAACAGTGAGAACAGGCATCACCTGGTACCACTAATAATCCGGTAACCGAAGGTTCACTACCTGCTTTTCTCGCTCTTCTCGCTGACAACTCTTCTCGCTCACAAACGATTATTTGACAAGGCCCGGCAGATAAGGCTAAGACTTAATACACGACAATCCACACTCGGGAAGGCAAATTATGGGGAAAAATCTGATCCTTACCGCCCAGACCAGACTGGACAAGGCAAGCGCTGCCCTGGAATCAGGGGATCGCAATACTGCCTGGGAGTTATGCCATCAGGTCTGTCTGGATCTCATGCAGGAAAAAGGACCGATACCTGAAAATGAGGAAAACCTGGGCCGTGCCCTGTTTATTGCAGCCTGCCTGAACCTCTCCCAATTAGGATTCATCCTGGGAACCAACTTCCATGAACTGACCCTGTTCCTGTCCCGTGCCCTTGAAAAGGCTGATGCCTTAGGCGACAGACGATCCAAGGCGCTTATCCATCTTCACTTAGGCCGTCTCTACTACTTTGGGCAGCGCCGCCTTGAGGCCTTTGACGCCTTTGAAAAAGGGGCCAAAGTGGCGCAGGATCTGGGCGATGAGGATATCCTTGTCCGGTCAGCCGAGTTCATCGGCCTGCATTACTTTACGCAAGGGAAGCTTAAAAAGGCCCTTCACCATTTTGAGCTGGGCCTTGAATCCTATGAAAAAGGGGTGAATGCAAAACTTGCCAATGTCCTGGCCCCGATCTGGGCCGGGTACAGCGCAGCCTACATGGGGCAGTTCAGCCGGGCCATCGGCACCCTGGATTATTACCGGCGATTCTGCCTTGAAAAAAACGATATTGCCTCGGCAGCAACACTACGGGCAGTACTCGGCATTGTCCTGCTCATGGCCTGTAAAAAACAGGAGGGCTATCATCACCTTAAAGCTGCGGAAACCGAGGCCCAAGACTGCAAAAACCCTCTGGCCCTCTACTTTGCCGGCGGCGGCCTGTCCTACTATTATTTTGATCAGGGCCGGATACAGGAGGCCTATGACAAATCCGAAGCCATCATGAATAAAGCCTCGGAAACAGGCCT
>PIVQ01001269.1 GCA_003354055.1 Desulfobacteraceae bacterium
CTTATCCACCATGAGTTCAAATCCTGTAGCCTCCCGTACACTTTGAACGGTTTCTCCGGGCATAGTTGCCAAGATTTTCATGCGTTTGGTTTCGTCGTCAAAACCCATCAGGGCCTTGGTTGTAATCACCAGTTTGGGACCTTTTCCCTGCAGCCCAGCTTTTTGCCTGGCATCTTTTGATCCGTCCATATGTCCGATGCTGGTGCAATACTGGAGTTTTTCCACAAATCTTCTCCGTTCGTGCTGAACAATGAGAATAGTGTGGGTACAGGAACAGGACATATCGCCTGCCCCCCCGCTGCCGGGAAGTCTAACTTCCGGTTTCATATAATTTTCCGGAAAATTCCCGATCATGGTTGAGTTTAAATTACCGAAAGGATCAACCTCAGCCCCCCCGATAAAGCCGATATCGATAAATCCTCTCTGGGTCAGCTCAAAGGCTGAATTTAATCCCTGGATATAATTTGCCCGGCTTGTGGTTCGGGAATCCCCGACTGAAAGGGGTAGGCTCCGGTCTAATGTCGGTCCCACGGCACCCGCCTCAAATACCGGAATAATTCCCGGGCCGCTTGTTAATTGAGCCAGGGTAATCCCGACCATGGGTAACCCGGTTCCTGCAAAAATCACCTTATTATTTTCAAGTTGCCTTGCACCGGCTGTCACGATCATTTCACCGGGCGAGAACTCTGTTGCATAATCCGTCATAATATTTCCTCGAAAGCTGTGAATTTTTTTTGTTAGTCAAACCCCTGCATTAGGCCGAAGGCGGTGTTAAATGGGTTTGTAATTCCAGATTTCTTGATTCGGTCTGCTGGGCATATTTCAATTGCTTATATGGAATTTTATCAATGAATTCATCAGTATCCGCAACCCCGAAAACATAGGTGTCGTAATAGGCTGCCAGACTGTCCCGATCTCCCTTACGGAAGTCATTGGTCAATCCCTTGAAATACTCCAGGTGGATTTTGTCATAATAATGGATGTCATGACAAACTGTAGGATAGGACCCGAATGGCAGTTCAACAACCGCATCCACGGCAAAGAACGGAATAGACGTCCGGGTGGGATCCATGGCGATGATCTCGTGGTCAACCAGTTTATCACAGGTCACAATCACGTTTTTGGATGCCATGGCAATTTCAGGGCAGGTAAAGGTCTGCCCCTTGATCCGGCAGTTTCCGTATATATCTGCCTCCTGAACATGGAGAATTCCCACATCCGGATGGCAGGCCGGTATCAGCAGGATATTCCGCTCGGAAAACGGGCACTCGATGACCTGGGAGCGATTACACTTCTCAATATCCCCGCCCATACCGCTGCGGATGGGCATAAACGGGATGCCCATGGAACCGGCCTTGAATCGTGCGGACATATTAAAGTTGGTCCAGTCTTCGATAAAGATCTTTTCATTTTCCGTCATGTATCTCAACATGGAAGAGGTGCCGGCATATTCATGGCCGTTATA
>PIVQ01000477.1 GCA_003354055.1 Desulfobacteraceae bacterium
TCTCCGGTAAATTTTGCAGAGAGTATTTTGGATATGGTTTATGGTTCTAAAAGTTTGTGTAACCTGAATACTTTGAAAGGGGCACTTCCGCGAAGCGGTTCCGTTCACAGGGATAGTCTGGGGGTGCTCATTCGCCTAAAAAACGGACCTTGTCCTGCAAGTAGTCCTCGCCTCGGTTTGATCTGCCAGAATTTCATCAAGATTTGATCTGGTATCATTGATATCTTGAGCGTCTTCTGGCGGTTAGTAATTGGATAATGATTCTTGAGTGTGTGCAATCACTTGACGTTATGTGTTTAGCCTATTTAACCATTCTGATACTTAACAAAAAGAACCGTTATTATAAGATATCCTACTATCACCAGAAAAAGAAATATCTTTGATCCAAAAAATATTGCAAAGAGTTCTATCTTTTTTGATGGTAAATTGTCCTCTGCTTTTTCAAATGAAATGCCATATCTATTTGCTATCTTTTCAGAGGCTTCAAGTAAAAAATATCCCGGCAAAATAATTAAGAATGCTACAAAAACATTCCAGACATTAATAAATACTATAATTCGATGGATAACCGGTTCATTAGAAAAAATTAAATTCAGAAAATAGGCTACTATTATCCAAGAAACGGCAAGCCAAATCCAAATTCGGCCTATGGTTCTTACTATTTTTGCTAATGTTACCATTGTCTATAGACCACACATAACTTTAAAAATAACCGGTGAAACCCGGTTCATTTTTGTGGTTGGACAGTCCTTCATTCTGACCATTTGACAACTATGTCTTTGATCTCGGTATCGTTGTACGCTGTAACAACAGCGTGAACATGTTTTCCGTTTGTGCCGGAAGACATATTCAGGGTTTTAACATGGAATTTGTACCCCTCACCAACCTCAGTACTTGCCCTCTGTTTGGCCTCATCCGCAGTTACACCACCCATAAGCAAACTGAGAAAAACAACTATAGATAGAGCAAGGCAGCCACCAATCCAGAATCCTCTGCCAGGTCTTCGCCAAAAAGATGTGTAGTTGATTTTGGCCTCTTCCATGGCAGCACACACAGAGAGAGAAGTCAGTTTGCGATAGATCCAGGCAAACAAAATCATGATGACCGGGAATAAGACGATTCCAGCAATGATGTTTTCCGTTTCAAGCCGAATGTATGCAATCATGAGGTCGAGTGGGAAAAGGAATGGTATTACAATCAAGATACCGATGAAAGCGGCTACAAAAAAGGCCATGAAAAAAGAAATGATTCGAGCAGCTTTCAGGTTGCCACGAAGAAGAAAAATTCCTGCAATGACAGCAAAGATGTTAAAACTGGATGAGTAACTGGTCTGATTGGCAATGCAGTAAATCATGAAGCCGATGTCTACCCAACCACCGACAATTAGAACCCAGCCAACGTTACGAAGGATTACCCGATAGTCTTTCATTCTTCTCCTGGTCAACTAAAAGCGTTTTATCAGATAGTCCCGCGCATAAGAGACCCTGATGTTTAAATTTGATGCAGTTTCCCTGCAAAACCGAACTGGTCGTTCCGGCAAGCGGGATTATTGATAAAACGTTGTTGAACAGTGCCGCTGATAAGCGCCGGATACGCTTGTATTGACTATGGGGTTTATATCGCGTGGCTTTTGATCTCGCAAGGATAAATTGGAGTAATTTTTAAGTGCTGTTTTTAAAATGTTGCTGTTTTTGTGTCACATCTTGTTTTGTTTTGAGATGAAGGCTGGATCGGGAACCATGCTGCCTGTTGCAAGGCGCACTTCACCGGTATGGCATGGTGCCATTTTAGTCGCTGTAAATTGTTTCAGATCAAAGGTCGTTTTCAGGAAGTATTCCAGGCAGCCTCCTTTCGGGGTGGCAGAATATAGTCTGCATATTCGGGCAACAGTTTACACAACCTTGTCAGGCGTCCTGTCCGGCATTGGGGGCATGTCCTGATATTGAGACCGGTTAGCCTTTGCATCATCTCCTCCAAAGACTCCTCATTGGGATCAGGAAACCCCGGAGATTCGCTATTGTCTTGGGTCAACTGCCTGATCAGCTTTATATTCTGCGCTTTATACCGGGGGGATAAAAATCCAAAATACCGAATTTTCTTGAACCTTTTGGGCAGAACATGAAGCAGGAACCTTCGGATAAATTCCACGGCATCAAGGGTCATTTCTTTTGTGGCATTATTCTGTGCCCGATCTTTCCAGGTAAAGACCACTTTATCGCTCTCAAACGATTTAATCCGGTAATTTGAGATGGCAACCCTGTGTGTATAACGCCCCAGGTATTCAAGAACTTTTTCGGGGCCGGAACTGGGAGATTTGGCGTAGCCGGACCATTTCTTTTTAATGATGGTCTTTATCAATCGGTTGAACCCGGAGGGCGTTCCGTATTTGGCAGTATTGCCGGGGAACTTGAGATCTCCGGCTTCGTATAGTCCCTTGAGGCCCTTAATGTACATGCCTTTGAACGCCTTGATCAGAGATCGTGTCCTAAAAAGGTAATTTTTCTTAGAAGGGGTCCATATGGTTTTATCCTTTGACAGCACACCTCCGGGGACAAGGCAGTGCAGATGAAAATGATCCAGAATGGTTTGACTCCATGTATGAAGTACGCCTATAAAACCTGCTTGGCCCTGAAGCCGCCATTGAGGATCTTCGGCAAATAGCTTGATGGTCCGGCTGACAGAAGAAAACAGCAGGTCAAGCAATGGTCTCATATTACACAGGATGACCGGGTTCAGGTCATGGGGAAGCGTGAACACCAGATGGTAATAGGTGGCCGGTAAAAGTTCCGACTGCCTGTTTGCCAGCCATTTCTCCTTGGTTATAGTCTGGCATTTAGGACAGTGGCGGTTTCTGCATGAGTTGTAGGCATTCTGACGGTGATTGCAGTTTGGACAACAGCTGATATGGCCTCCAAGGGCTGCTGTCCGGCAGACAACAATCTGATTCAGCACCTTTATCTGTTCGTGGGACGCACGGAAGTTTTCCAAAAAGCGGTTGCCTGAGTATCTGAAGATATCTGCTATGTCATGTTTGGGTTTGCTGCTTTGATCGCAGCGGTCAACGATCATTGGACCACCGCGTCTGCTGGACTGACGACTTTGGATATAGCCTCATTGCTGATGTGAAGATACCTGGCAGTTGTCCTGATGGATTTGTGTCCCAGCATCTGCTGAAGGATGTATGTTCGGGTTCCCTGTTCCAGAAGATGTGTTGCAAAGCTGTGGCGTAAGGTATGGATACCTTTACCTCTTTTTACACCGGCTTCTGCTTTTGCCTTGTAATAGATTTTTTGGGCGGTCTCAACTGGCATTGGTTTTGTTTTTGTTGCTCCAAAAAAAATCCATTTTCCCGGTCGATAGGTGCGCCAATAGCCTTCAAGGGTCTTCAGCAGGGTGTCAGACAACACAGTATACCGGTCTTTCCTGCCCTTGCCCTGTTCGATCCGTATCATCTTGCGGGACCTTTCGATGTGGATCGGTTGGAGTTTGACAGCCTCACTGACCCGCAGGCCTGCACTGTAGACGGCCAGAAGAAGGGTATAATGTTTCTGATTGTTGCAGGCTACCAGAATCCGTTCCACTTCCTCCCGGCTCAACGCCATAAAGATCTTCTTTTCCTGAGGCCGTGGCGGGATGGAGAGTTTAGGAACTCTTTTCAACACATGCTTATAAAATCGTTTGATACCTGAAAACTGAACGTTGCAGCTGCTCCATGCCAGCTTCCGGTCTGCTATTATATAATCCAAATAGTCCTGGATCTGGGCATCTGTCAGCCGGTCCGGCGATTGCCGGTAATATGCGGTAAGGGATTTGATCGCATTCATGTAGACTGCGTTGGTCTTTGGCGAAAGCCGGTGAAGGGTCAGGTGTCTTTCAAATTGTTGGCGAAGTTGTGTCATTTTTACCTCCTGAAGGTTATGGGTTCAGGAGAATGATGAAATAACACAAGGGAAATATAAAGGGAAATTATATGAGGTGGATCACTTTTGTATTAAAAGGCCAAGATGCTTGCCAGTCGCTTATTTCCGCGAAGCGGTTTTGTTCAACAATGTGATTAACAGATCTGGATATCATTCATGATTCAATAGTTAACTGGATATCATGCGGATATGAAGGATATCCAGTTCTAACTATCACCTTTTTATTTTCTAAGAAAATCGACTCAAATTATTAACTGAGTTAGAGAATATCAATACCTTGCTCCAAATTGCAATAATTTAGATAATACACAGTTTACTTTACAGTTCGAGAGTCAAGCATACTTGCATATGCTAAAACTATTTTTCAGCAAAATTTCGGTAATGAATATTTTTGGTATCCTAAAGTTTTTACAGCAGGTTTAACAGGGATAGTCTGGTGTGCTCATTCGTCTAAAAAACGGACCTTGGCCTGCAAGTAGTCCTCGCCTCAATTTATCTCGATTTGATCAGACAGAACTTCAGAAATTTCATCAAGATTTGATCTGGTATCATTGATATCTTAAGCGTCTTCTGGTGGTTAGCCATTGGATAATTATCTTTGAGTTCGGTCACTCAACAAAATATTCTATTAAGTTGATACTTGTGGATATTCGAACAGGGATGATATCAAAGAAAACATTTTAGCATTGGATTGTTAAATATCGAAAAAATACCGCATTTTAAATTCGTCAAGGTTAAGCACATTATTCCTATCTTGAGGAACCGAGTACGGTGTGGTTATTTGTTTGGTTCTTAACTCAAGAACTTTTATGATATTATCAAGGACAGCACTTGTCTCAATAGTAAAAACTTCCGTTTTAATATGATCTCTTAAAGCTTTATCATGGCATAAATCTTGGTATAGAAATTCGACACTGACCAAGACCAAGAACCATTTGTGCGAATCAACATTTCTAAATAATTCTTCAATGTGGTTTTTAATTAAAGTCAGACGTTCAATCATACCCTTACTTATTTCAAATTCACTGGTTCCTGGTAATAATTCACTCGATTTTTTATCAAAAACATCAATTAGCTCATCGACTATCTTTAATCTGCGTTTCACATTTGGGCCAAAATTATTTTGACTCTTATTCAAACTTTCTTTTGAGCCTATAAAAGATAAGTTGAGTATTTCTGATTTGCTAAAATAATTGTTACGGTCGTTGGCTAAATTTTCGATTTCTTTTAAATGATCAAAAGTTTGTTTTTCCAATATTCTATTCTCATTCAACAGCCGTTCATAGTCTTGGAAAGAGTAATTTTTCAAACGATGTTTTAGCCAATCATTAAATAATTCTACATACGGTATGACTATTTTTTTAAAAAAATCAGCGATAAAAATGGAGATGACAACTATCAGTTTCGTAATCAACAAAATTCCAATGGCACACAATAAGCCTGACAATAGAGACGATGGCTCGAATAGTAATTTAAGTTCCGCTTTGATCGGATCTATCTTATCAATGATTTTCTCTGCTTTTCCAATTCCATAAATTTTGTAAAAAACTTCCCATTTGTCATATAAAACTATTAATATCCAGATACTTAATAATGGATTTTTTGTTCTTTGGATAAAATTGTCCTTAAATGATGAGATCAGAAGTTTTTCCATGACGAATGCCTTTTGTAAATTGGATTTGATGCTAAAGTTTTTCTATCAATATCTATAATCCGATTCAAGAATTAAAAAAAGAAAAAACATCAGTTTAACAATAGCGATACCTGAACAATTGTTATCAAATTTGGTATAACTAAAGTTAACATGGCTCTAACAGTCAGAAGAAGCAACAGTAAACATATTATATTGGTACCATTCAGAAGGATCTTCGAAAGGGAATGAGATTATTCTAATAAGAGCACCAGGAAAAAATCAAGCGATATTTTTGATTTGTTTTTGGGCCGTACTACACACTCCCGATTGTTATCAGTTCTAAAAAACAGCATATGAAACCGACTTAATT
>PIVQ01000028.1 GCA_003354055.1 Desulfobacteraceae bacterium
AGTTCCAGCGAGTATGGATTGGCAATGGCCGAATATGACGGATTATGCAATGCTTTATAGGTATCTGAGGCCAGAATCTCCAGCAACCGGCGCTGGAGATCCGGTTTGGGAATAATCACCCCTGCCTCCAGGACCTGGACTCCGGCGAAAAAATCCACCGGATAATCCTGAACCAATTGACTGACATCGGGCTTATCCGCCGTCTGGTACAAATTATAGATGGCATACCCCGGCAACACCCGGCCGTCAGTGGTTGTGATCTTAGAATAAACCGCAAGGGCGGTATGAGTAAAATTGATGCCCTCGGGCAGATGTTTTCTGGGTCTGCCCACCCTGGCAATGATGGCCACCCTGGCCCCGTTTCCTGCCAGAGATTTTTCCACTTTTTTTGAAAATTCAATTATCGTTTCAGCATCAAAATAGGCTTCGCCTTCAGCCTGACTGGATCCGGCCAGGGCAGGAGAAGAAGACAACAGCAGACAGAACAGAACCAGGAAAATCATACGGGGAAATTTCATTTAGACTCCTTTACGTCCTACTTTTCGGGGGTATCTGTATTCAGGGCCTGATCAGGGGGCGGACCGATGGTAATGGTCTCATCGGTAATTTTCAGGGGCTCGCCGATTGGAGCGGTGGCAGCATCGTGGAGGTCGTCTCCGACCTGAGCGGAAGCCGCACCGGAGGCACCGCTTGCCATGAAGGGAACAGAGGCGGCACCGGAGACTGCCTGACCACTGCCGGCAATGGCATGTGCCGCACTGTTACTGGCCTGATCACTGGCCTGTGACCCATGGGTGACGGCCTTACCGCTGTGGGTGTCCTGGGAAAATCCTAGTGTATAAAAACAAAAAACGACAATCAAAACGCTTATTAACCCTATTAATTTTTTCATAACTCCTCCTTTTTATGAGCTTGCATCTAATAATCATGGTTTCACCTTCGAGTCAATCGGGGAAACCCTTAATTTCACCCTGATTTATCGTTATTTTGAGCATGAACAATATATTGTTTTGAAACCAGGTTGAATTTTTCAAGGAAATTACCAATGGTTGAAAACGTCGCTGTTACGGGTTTTCCCGGGTGATCCACCGTGGTGATATCCTCGGAAAAAATACGTCCCAGCATCAGCTTGAAAGGACTGACATTAACGGTTTGTGCATCAAAATAAGCGCGTTCATTTTCCTTGATCTGTTTTATATTATCCGTGTTATAAATGGCTGCGAACAGAATATCGATCACGTATTCGGTGCAATTCTGGTAGCCAAGGGTATAGGGATTGGCAATGGCTGAGTATGAAGAATTGTGGAGTCCCGCATACAAATCTGAAGAGAGTATTTCCAGAAGCCGGCGCTGGAGTTTCAGCCCGGGAATAATGATCCCTGCTTCCAGAATCTGGACCCCGGCAAAAAAATCAACCGGATAATCCTGAACCAAAGTGCTGGCATCAGGGTCATCGGACTTCTGATATAAATTGTACATGGCGTACCCGGGCAGAGTCCTGCCGTCATCCGTGGTAATCTTCGAATACACGGCAAATCCGATATGGGTAAATGAGATACCGTCCGGAAGATCTTTCCTGGGTCTTCCCACCCGGCCCACAATGGCAACCCTGGCCTGATTCTCAGCCAATGATTTTTCTACCTTTTTTGAAAATGCCATGATCTCTTCAACCGGATAATAGGACTCCCCCCCGGCTTGGCTGCTCCCTGCCGCGGCCTGGACCGGACAAATCATCAGCAGCAAAAGCGTACAGCATAGAAACCGTCTCATTCTCATATGCCTTCCTCCGAAGAATTATAGCGATTCTCAAAATTATATTCCGATTCAATATTCTCCAGCATCACGGGTTGAACCAGCAAATAACGCTACCGGTACAGTCTTGAATCGCTCTGTTATTGTGTTGCACTCCTGATCATAACGGAACATATTTTTGTTATTTGCTTTAATGAACCGTTACGGGATCTTTCTTAATTACCGGATCTTTTTCTATTGCCAGATCAGGGGGCGGGCCGACGGTAATGATCTCATCGGTTATTTCCAAAGGTTCACCAACCGGGGCTATGGCCGCGTCATGCAGGTCATGACCGATTTGGGTGGAAACACCCCCGGACGCACCAACGGCAAGAAACGGCACTGCCGCAACAGCTGAAACCGCCTGACCGCCGGCTGCAATTGAGTGTCCCAGACTTTTACTGGCATGGCCACTGGCCCGGAAAGCCTGGCTGATAGCCTGCCCGCTGTGGGTTCCATTGGCAAAGACCTGGGGGACGTTGATAACCTGAAGGTCACAAAGTAAAAATGAAAGAAAACGAACGATAAACAGGCATACCTTTTTCATAATTGCCTCCTTTGTTTGAAAGAAAGAATAAAAATCCAGAGAGCGATTGTCAATCAAAGTACCCCGTATATTTTGTTAACAATTGTACAGCATGGCCAGATATTTCTACTTAAATTCGACTCCACTCCAAAGCATAGATAGACAAAAGACATAGAGTACAAATCAATAACGGTTCGTTTACCGGGTAGGTCCGGATGGGGTGTCCGAGCCATCAGATCGCAATTTTTGGTCCTTTAAAAATTGATCGATCGGGCCGGACATCCCATCCGGACCGGCGGTTAATATACCTCGGTATCTACCTGATTATTACGCCTTCCAACTGTGTGTATAGAATGGAAGGCTCCTTCATGCTATTGGCCTGATCTCCCCGTTTCCTGTCTTGCCCAGGCGCAGATCCAGTGGTATACTTCCGACCTTTAGGCCTTTTCCATAATTGGCCGTTATTGATACCTGAACAAAGGACATCCCATGTCTCCGATAATTGCCATTGTTGCCCATACGGATCTGAACCGTTTTAAGATGCCGGCTGTGAGCATTCCCACAGCCTATATCCAGGCGGTTGAGCAGGCAGGGGGAATTCCCCTGATTCTGCCCTTTACTGAAAATTGCGATCTTCTGCCCCGGATGTCAGCCCATGCAGACGGTTTTTTATTTCCCGGCGGATTTGATATGGACCCGGCATATTTTAATGAAGCGCCCCTGCCAGGACTTGGCCGGGTGGATAAGGAACTGGATGTGTTTCAGCTGGCAGCCTTTGAAACGGCCATGGAGAAGAAGGTGCCGGTGCTGGGCATCTGCCGGGGCGCTCAATTGATCAATGTGGCTCTGGGCGGCAGCCTGTTTCAGGATATCGGTTCCCAGTTCAGCACCCCGGTGCTGGATCATATGCAAAAGCAGATACATTTAGGGACGGATCATCCTGTGGAGGTTAATCCTGAATCACGGCTCTATGAAATGTTCGGCCAAAGAATCATGGTCAATTCCAGACACCACCAGTCGGTCAAGGAGCCGGGCCAGGAGTTGAGAATTACAGCCACATCGAAGGATGGGGTGGTGGAGGCCCTTGAACATACCCGTCTTCCGATTGACCTGGTTCAATGGCATCCGGAACTGATGATGCTTGACAATCAGGCTATGGCGCCTCTATTCGACGCCTTTATAAACGCCTGTAAAGGGACATAGCCGGTACCATTGGAGCCGGCATCAAGCCCTATCCGAACATTTTCAACCGTGGGAAAGCATCAGTTCAGGCATGGGTTCCGGCACGACAATTTCATCAGGTCCCGGGAAAATCAGATCGGCCAGCCAGCCGGTTTCCATCAGGGGCCAGATGTCATTTAGTGCCCATTTCATCACTGCTGAAGAAAGATGGGGGCCGGAACGTTCGAAAATCCGGACATCTAGAGGACTCATTGGGGAAAGCCCTTCAAAAAGGTGCTCTCCTGCATTATTGTCCCGGCCCAGTTTGGGCGCTCGGGACAGAAGAAAGAAAAGGGCAACCGGCATGGCGGATAAGACATTGATATGATCACGGATAAAGGAAAAGGCCGCATGGGTGGCACCGGACCCATCCGGTGCAATACCGATAAAAATACCGTCATAGGCCGTCAGATCTTTTGACCTGTACTGATGGGTATTCTCAGGGATCTTATAAATGGTTGTCCCGGCATCTTTCCCGCCAAAGCCAAAGGCCATGTTTTTCGCAACATGTGAAAGTTCAAGACTTGCGCCGCTGTACGCCAGCAGCAGCCGTCGGGGCTTTTCCGTGACCGGACCGGCAGATGTATCATTGCTGTCGATTTCCACACATTGGGTCAACCCGGATAAAAACATGGGTATCATCCCCGAAACAATCGCATTCTCCATACATCCTCCCTATGAGATACGGTTTGCATTAAAAGCTGTTCGCTTGCAGGTAAGTGCAGGCTAATAAATAAATGTAAAAATTTGTTTATCGGCTTGTAAAACTTTGTAAATCAGTAGTAAAAAGGGTGAAAAGGAATGGAATTATGACACAGACACTCTTGATCATAGATGATGATATAAAACTCATCGACCTGCTGTCCGAATACTTTGAAGAAAACGGATTTCAGGTTACTTCCCTTCTGGAAGGGACACACGCCGCCAAAACCATCCGGGGAAAAGCCCCGGATCTTATCATTCTGGACATCATGCTGCCGGGTAAGGACGGACTGGAAGTACTTAAAGAAATCCGGGCGGCATTTTCAATCCCGGTGATAATGCTCACGGCCCGGGGGGATGATACCGACCGGATTGTCGGGCTGGAACTCGGTGCGGACGATTACCTGCCCAAGCCCTTTAACCCCAGGGAGCTTCTGGCACGAATCCGGGCGATCTTAAGGCGCCGCGTCAGTTCCGCCACCACCCGGGAGAACAGCTTTATCCGGTCCGGAGAAATGGTGTTGAACCGGGCGGCCCGGGTGCTGAAAATCCAGGACCGGACCGTGGAGTTGTCCACCACGGAGTTCAACATTCTTGAAGTGCTGATGAAAAGCCC
This sequence comes from Desulfobacteraceae bacterium, assembly GCA_003354055.1. The sequence goes on from PIVQ01000028.1 coordinate 4,857, forward strand.
CAATACAGTACTCAGCCGGGATCAGATCATGAATCTGGCCCAGGGCAAAGATTTCATGGCATTTGACCGGAGCGTAGATATCCATATTTCCAAACTTCGAGCCAAAATTGAAAAGGATCCCTCCTCCCCCACCCGTATAAAGACGGTATGGGGAACCGGATATATGTTTGTGGATCTTGTATGAAAATTAAAAAGCTGTACATCAAGATCCTGATCTCCTTTCTCCTGATCCTGATGGTCACCATTTCACTGATCGGAGTACTGTTTATTTTTACGGCCGGCCGGTCATATAAAGAACATTTGGACCAACAGACCTTTTCAAAGCTCCAGATTTTCCAGGCCATGGTTCAGGAAACTATTGATCTCCACCCAGAACAGCAGGTAACGGAAAATCCGGATCTTCTTAAAATATTAAACACCTTTTCCTCCCTGTTTGACGTCAAAATCTGGATTACAGATCCCGGAGAAACGACTTTGTTCCAGACGTTTAAAGGGTCTGCCAATATGCCCCAGACAGGAGTCCACCGCCAGGTTCACCATGACAACGGGATCACCCTGTACCACTTTGTTCTCAAATGGATTAAATACTATGCCACCATCCCCATCAAAGCAGGGGAAGACGGGCTGCGTCTTCATCTTTACTATGACAGCAGGGATCCGGATCATCCCGAAGGCCTGTTTTTCATGGGTATTCTGGTTATCGGCGGAGTGGTGGCCCTTCTGGTAATTCCCATGGCCTCTTTTATCACCCGGCGGGTCAACCGTCTCAACCGGTCGGCCATTGAATTTGCCGGCGGAGATCTAACCGTGAGAACGGATATCAAGGGCCATGACGAAATTGCCAAGCTGGGGAACTCATTCAATCTCATGGCAGACAAGCTTGAAAAGCTGATTCACAATGCCAAGGAGCTGACAGCCAATGTATCCCACGAAATTCGTTCCCCCCTTGCCAGAATGCGGCTCTCCAAGGAGCTGATTCTGGACAAGCTTGACCAGACCGGTTCAAAAAAGGATATCCGGCGGTATGCAGACAGCATGGAATCCGATATTCAGAATTTAGATACCCTGGTGGCACATATGCTGGCGCTGTCAAAAATGGATTACCAGGAATCCAACCTGACTCTGGAAAAGTTCAGTTTTTCCGAATTCGTCCAAAAAGAGGTCCTGTCCTACAGGTCCGTGCTTAAACTAAATAAATTGAAACTGGACCTGGATATACGCGGACCTGTAACCGTCCGCCAGGACAAGTCCGTGCTCAAATCCGTATTGTCCAATCTTCTGGACAATGCCGTCAAATACACGGCCCAGGGGGAAACCATTGTCATTCAGGCCCGGGCGGATTCAAACAAAGGGCTCAGGTTTTCAGTAACCAACCCCTGTGACCCTTTATCAAGCAAAGACATCGGCATGCTGTTCAAACCTTTTTTCCGTAGGCCGGGCCAGCGGGCACCCGGATCGGGCTTAGGACTGACCATTGCCAGAAAACAGATCAACCGCTGCCAGGGTAATCTTTCAGCCAGGAACACCGAGTCGGGACTGACCTTCAGGGTCACCCTGCCCTAAGGATCGGCTCCTAAATTATTTGATCTTTTGTTTTCAAAATACCCATTTAAGGGGTTTTGGAAATAAGTTTCTGCCCTTCAGGGTATTTAGATCAAGTTATTTTGTAACGATTCCTAATCCTGTTCCGTTTAATGGTCTGGGGGAATCTGTTTTAACAGGCCGTGGACGGCCCGGACATACTCTTTATTCAGACAGGGTTTTGACAGATGGTCAATAAAGGGATCTTCCGCTTTCAACGCCTTGATGGATTCCAGAAACTCAATATTGCCCGACACAAAGAGAATGGGAATATCCTCGTCCGCCTCCCGGATTTTCTGATAGACATCAATACCGTTCAAATCTCCGGGCAACACATAATCCAGGCTCACCAGATCGTATGAATTGGATGAGAACAACGCCAAAGCCGCCTGGCCGTTATCCGCCACATCCACAGTATGATGACAAGGGGCCTGGGTCAGCACATTAAACTGGATGTCTGAAATCGCAGTTTCATCCTCCACGAGGAGAATGTTGCACCCCGGCCTGATTCCCTGGTTTGCAACCTCCTGTTTTTCCACAGGGCTCAACTCACGGTCAACCACAGGCAGCTCAACGATGAACCGGGTTCCCTGTCCAGGCATGCTTTGAACATGCACCTCTCCCTTGTGCTGTTCCAGATATTTTTTAACATTGGCCATGCCGTACCCGGTTCCCCGAATCCCCGGCAGATACCGGCCCTTGACGTCCCGGCTCCCCTTCAGGGTAAAGGACGGTTCAAAAATCCGGTCCAGGCAGTCCTCTGGAATACCGCATCCATTATCCTGAATTTCAAACGCCAGCATGTCTTTTTTACCGAATGTCCGGATAAATATTTCAGGCTCCCGGGTCTTTCCCAGAGCATGAATAGAATTCTGGAGCATGTTGACCAGCATGTGCTCGATCATCCCCGGGTCTGCAATAAGATCGGGGAGATTATCCTGATATATTTTTGTCACCCGGATACCGGCCAGATCCTTCTGAAGAAGATCCACCACCAGATCAATCTTTTTATTGATTTTAAACCTGGCCTGTTTGGGCTCCTGGTCCTGGGCAAAGGCCACCAGATTCCGGGTCAGGTTTTTTCCCCTGAGGGTCTGTCCCAGGATAAGCTCCAGCGTATTGGTAAGTTCCCGGTCCGTACAGCCGGCCAGGGCCAGCTCTGTATTGCCCATGATCACCCCCAGGATGTTGTTGAAATCATGGGCCATTTTACCGGCCACCTGCCCTACCAGTGCATGTTTGGACTGGGTAACGGCAAAGGCAAGCGCCTCAAGTTTCTCTTTTTCAGCACGTTTCCGGACCGCAATATCCCGCAATGCAGTGATCCGAATATGGGCATTGCCGGCCACACTCATCCTGGCCTGAATTTCACAGGGAAAAACCGTTCCATCTTTACGCAAGGCCATGGCCTCGTATTGGCCTTCAAACCCGGCAGCAATCTGCTCTGCCACCAATCCACGGGCTTCAGGTGCAATCCAATCCACCCCGGGCCGCCCCAGTGCTTCTTCCAGAGAAAAACCGAACATCTTTTCCGCCATCATGTTCTGACCGATGCAGACCCCGTCCTTAGACAGAAAGATCGCCTCAAAAGAGGCATCTGAGAGTTGTTTATAAAGATCCTTGAGGCGGCGGTACTGTTGCTCATTTCTATGGAGCGCCATTTCCCGCTCTTTAAGGGATGAGATATCGTGAAAAATCACAATACCGGATAATATCTTTCCGTCGGCATCCCTGATCGGTGCGGCATTTACCGATAACCACCTGTCCTGCCCCTTTTCATCTTTGACAATCAATTCCCGGTTCCTGGTTATTTTGCCGTTTCGGACGGCCTGATACAGGGGCAGAGATTTTCCCCGGCAGGACCGGCCCTGCTCGTCAAATATCTTCCAGTTGGAAAAATGGGAACGAATGTCAATATCTTCCGGATTCAGACCGGTATCGCCCCTGATGTCAAAGGCAGCCTTGTTGGCCCGCTGAATGGACAGATCCCCGGCATCGGCAATGATGATGCCGGAAGGAGATTGGGAAATGGCCTGATCCAGAATTACTGCAGTTTTCTTCTCTTCATTCTGAGCCCTTTCCCGTTCAAGGATCTCCAGATTCAGGGTATGGTTCAGCCGGACCAGTTCCCGGGTTCTCTGGGCCACCCGGTCTTCCAGTTCTTCATTGTAATTTTGAATCCTGTGGGTCAGGGTATGATTCTCCCTGAAAACTTTTTCAATAAACGCAAACCAGGGTTTCCACATTGCAGGAACCAGTCCTGGGTGCTTGTCAAACCGGCCCTTACTTAACCACACAATATGCCGGACAAAGAGATCCGAGGGCCGGACAAAAAGGGCCTGATTTGTAAAAAATACAGCAATAATCATGAAAATCAGAGCCAGAAACAGCAAAATAGGCTCAGGACCTATCCGATCAATAACACGGGTCCAGACCGGAGGAAGGGGTTCCAGATAAACCACATGCCAGGGTGCATTCTTAAGGCGCGCATAAACCACCGTGGCCCCCTGGATTTCAACGGTTTTAAACGGCGTTATCTGTTTCAGATCTTCAAGTTTAAGGTTTAGATTGCCAGACTCTGCCATGGACAGGGATTTAATGACTGCATCGGCAGACGTAGCAATTTCGGGATGGGCAAGAATCTGGCTCTGGTCATTGACCATAAACAGGGTACCCCGGCCGGGACGAAAGGTAGAGACAATAGTATTTAAAAAATCCACGGTTAAATCAATGGCCACTGTACCCAGATAGCGGTCCCGGTCATATACGGGGATACCGCAGGTGGTCATCAGTCCTTTGCCTGCTTCATCCACGTAAACCTTCGTCCAGTAAACCTTTCTTTCGGGATTTTTCAGGGGTAAAGAGAGTTGATACAACTCCTTTAAATAGGTTTGAGAATCAAATTTCCACTCAGATGAGGAAACCCAGGGATAAAGATTGATAAAGGAGCCGGCAGAAAGATAGTAGAGCCAGGCAGAGGTTTTAATAGTTTTCCGCACCGATGCAAACAGGGGATTCAATGCCAGGGCTGCCCGGATCTCCCGCTTCGCCGTTGCCGGTTTCTGGGCATAGACTCCCCATCCGGTGAGATTTCCGCCATCAATCTTTATTTGATCACTATTTACCGGGCGATCCAGATGAAAATAGGCACCGGACTGTTGGAAATGATTTGCCAGGGGCGGCATTGGAATATCATCCAGGTTACGGGTGGCATCCAGATCTGATTCAGCCAGGGATTGCATAGCATCCAGACTGCCGGTAACCTGAGACAACAGGGTATCCAGATGAACGGTCCGTTCCCTGAAATCCGATTCCAGAGCCTTTGCCTCCCGAACCTCATGCCGGTTGAAATCCAGAGCCATGATCACAAGAATACCTGCGATCAGACAGCCGAGTACCAGAAGAATCCCAATGGTATTCCTGACATGAAAACGGATCAAAGGGGATGTTTCAATACCTGGTTCACAGGCAGGTAAGCCATCGTCTCTTTCACTGGGATCAGACATTTATTCTCAAGTTATTTTAGCGTTGATTCTTTTCTGGAACCCTACCACAAATGAAATTTTACCCAAAGCGTTTTTTCCAGGCGATGCTTGATTCAGCCATGAAATTTATTTATAATCCCCCATGGACTATCACGCTGAAGATACCATCTGCAATCCGGGATATCGTATATTTTCCCGCCGCTTTTTATTTTTGACGGCTATCCTTCTTATTTTTCTTGTACCCTATGCCCTGGCAGGCAATTACCAGCTCCCCGGTCCGACCTACTCGGTAAAATAACCTTTAGTGCCATGATTTTGATTGGATCGAGTAAATTATCAAGACCAATGCGGTACCTCTTTCCTGTCTTTAATATTGGACGTTTAAGTGTTATCATAGCGAATGCATTAAGCATATTCCATTAGGTATTACAATTCATGGGACGGTGGGTCCTTCATTGGGCTCCCCAGTGGAGTTCTATTTTACCGAAGAGGCAGTTTTTGGTGATATCTCATTCAAGGAGGCCCCTATGGGAAAAAGTATACTTTTAACCCTTATAACTCTGATTTTTGTATTTTCCACCCTTTTTTCCAATACCCTGGTTGCACAGGAAAAAACGATAACCGTTGTCTTCCCGACCTGGGAACCCTATGGATATATGGTAGATAACAAAGCTTCCGGCTTTGAAATTGAGACCTTCCAGGCGGTCATGGACAAAATGGATATCCGAGTGAAATTTGAGCACCAGCCCTGGAAACGATGCCTGCATTCCGTAAAAAATGGGCTTGCCGATGTGGTGATTTCAGCCTTGAAAGTAAAAGAACGAATGCAGTATCTATACTACCCTGAAGAGCCCATCAGCATAAGCAGAACAGCACTTTTTACGCAAAAGGACAGGGAGATCAGCTATAATGGTTCCCTTGATGCGTTAAAAAGGTATACCATTGGCGTTACAAGCGGATTCAGCTATGGTACAGCTTTCGACGAAAGCCATTTTCTCCAAACAGATGCAAGCACGGAAACCGAGGCTGTTGTCGCTAAAGTGCTGCTGGGCAGGAATGAACTGGGAGTCGGAAACATCGCCGTAATCAAAACCATTGCCGCCAAACAGAACGCATCCGGGAAAATCCGTTTCCTTTTGCCTCTGCTCCATTCGCAAAAACTGTATGCAGGATTTTCAAAAGCTAAAAACCACGCCGCTTTTGCAAAGGCGTTTTCCATTGCACTGGCCGATTTTAGAAAATCTGCTGATTATAAACGTATCATGGAAAAATATAAGATGGATTAATATCGGTAAAGGGAGAAGGCTGGCTGAGGAGAATATTTCCAACAGTGACGAATCACATGAAAAATCTTTCCATTGGAACACGGGTCTTATTTTTGTTCATGCTATGCGGGTTATTCTTCGCCATATCAGAGGCCGGCGTTCAGCTATACCTGGACTATAAAACTGAAATTGGGCGCGTTGAAGAACAAATTACACAGATCCAGAACAATAATTTAAAAAGTATCGCAAAAAGCACCTGGAACCTGGAAGCAGATGAGGTGGCCCTCCAGCTTGAAGGGGCCTTGAAACTCAGAGATATCGAATATCTTCAAGTAAGGACAGAGACCGGGGAGACCCTTGCGGCTTCAGGCATACCGCCAAAAGAAAACAGTATTTCCCGCAGTTTTCCCCTGGCATACCATCACCACGGAAAAACTAACTTAATAGGCAGCCTCCATATTGCAGCCAGCCTGGAAGGGGTCAGCAGGCGCCTATTTGAAAAAATGATAATAATTGTGTTTTCCAGGCTTTTGATCGTACTGCTCATGTCAGGTGTTTTTCTTATCATTTTTCAACGGTTGGTCTCCCGCCACTTAAGTAAAATGGCCCGATACACCCAGCACCTTGATTTGAACAGCCTGGGATCCCCATTGATTCTCAATCGTTCTGCATCACCGAAAAATTCAGGGGATGAACTGGAAAAGGTGGTAAGGGCAATCAATGGAATGCAGATGAGGATACAGGCGGGTATCACTGAAATCAAACAGACCAAGGAGATCCTGGAAAGAAACGAGACCCGGTACCGGTTAATGGCGGAAAATTTTGTTGATGTCCTGTGGACCCTGGATATGGATTTAAAATTCACCTATGTCAGCCCTTCAATTTATCAGCAGACAGGCTTTACAACTGAGGAGGCACTGCACTTGCCCCTTGAAAAAAGACTCCCGAAGGACGCATTAGAACAAATAATAAAGCTGCATCAAAAAAACATGGGGCTTATCGAGGCTGGTGATCTCAGGGGGTGGGAGCCTGTCACCGTTAAAATCGAGCAGTATTGCAAAGACGGCTCAAAGATCTGGACCCAGAATATTGCAAGATTTCTTCCCGGCCCGGACAATAAACCTGCAAAGATCCTGGGAACAAGCCATGACATTACGGATCGGGTCATTGCAGAGCAGGCCCTCAAAGAGAGTGAGAAAAAGTACAGGAATCTTTTTGAATCCTCAATGGACGCAATCATGCTGTTGGATTTAAAAAGGGGATATCTGGATTGCAATCAGGCCGCGCTTAAACTATTCGCGATCAGCAGCAAGGATGAACTTCTCAACCTGACCCCGGCAGATCTGTCTCCCAAGTATCAGTCGGATGGGACCTTATCGTCAAAAAAAGAGGATCTTGTGATTGCAACAGCGATGGAAACCGGATCCACCCTTTTTGAGTGGACCCATAAACGGATGAACGGGGAACATTTTTTTGCCAGTGTGCTTGTTACACGTTTAGAAATAGAGGGGCGGACCATACTCCAGGGAGCTGTCCGTGATATATCTGAATATAAACAGACCCAGGAGATGATGGTTCAATCGGAAAAAATGATGTCTGTAGGCGGGCTTGCCGCGGGCATGGCCCATGAAATTAACAATCCCCTGGCAGGGATGCTCCAGAATGCCAATTTATTGTCTAACCGCCTTTCTGACTTAAACTTACCAGCCAATCTGCGGGTGGCAAAAGAGGTCGATATTTCCATGGAAGATATGAAAGACTATATGGAGAAACGCAATATCCCCCAGGTTATTTCCGCCATTAATGAATCGGGCCGCAGGATGGCCGCCATTGTGAATAACATGCTCAGTTTTGCACGTAAATCCGATGCGCAGGTTTCGTCCCACAACTTATCAGATCTGCTGGACAAAACTCTGGATCTTGCCGGAACGGATTTTGATTTAAAAAAGCACTTTGACTTTAAGATGATTGAAATCAGAAAAGAGTATGATAAGCATCTGCCGCAGGTCCCCTGTGAAAGCGCCAAGATACAGCAGGTTCTGCTCAATATCTTTCGCAACGGTGCCCAGGCCATGCAGGAAGCCGAAACTGAGCATCCACGATTCACCATTGGGACAAGTCTGGATAAAACACTTCAAACAGCCCGTCTTACGATTGAGGACAATGGTCCTGGAATGAATAAAGAAACCATGAAAAGAGTGTTTGAACCCTTTTTCACCACAAAACCAGTAGGCGTAGGCACCGGTCTTGGGCTCTCTGTCTCCTATTTTATCATCACTGAAAACCACGGAGGCCGGATGCGTGTGGAATCTACTTTGGGCCAGGGGACAAAATTCATCATCCACCTGCCTCTTGAAGGGAAAACCGCGGGCCGGCCGCCTGTTTCCCACTAAAGTGGAAACACCAGCCCAAAGGAGAGACAGATGAAACCCATGCCTATAATCATTTTTACCCTCATCACACTTTTGGGTTACAGCATAGGTCTTCATGCTGATGAGGACCGTACATATGATATCGTAATTACCGGGGGCGGCATTTCCGGAATGACGGCGGCCTATTATGCAAAAGACTATGATATCAAAGTGCTTGAAAAAAGATCTGCGGTTGGCGGACGCGCTTTCTCCCTTCCCCATAAGGGATTTGTATATGCCTGCGGTGCAGAATACCTGGGCAAGCTATACGGCCCCCTTAAAAAAATCACCAGGGAACTTAAACTCACCGTCCGGGAGATCCCCTATCCCATGGATGTCTACTTTGATAACGGATCCTTTTATTATGGAGAGATGGGCCGGGCCCTTCTTGCAGATAAAAAAACAGGGCTGGCTGCCTTTAAAAAATTTGCCGGAACAATTCAGAAGACCTACAAGGCATATGCGGATGTGCCGGAACTGGATATGAATTCCCCTATTGCCCGGCTGGACACCATCAGTGCATATGACTGGTTTAAAGAGAATCAATTTCCGGATTTTTTCATCAAAAAATACAATGCAACCTTTAAGGGACTTTTCGGGGCCAATATCCATGATATCTCCGCTTTAAGCAGTCTGACTGAAATTGCCTTTGACTATGAAAATGTGAACCTGGAAAATGAATTTTCAGACCCCGAAGACCTTGAAAATGATGACACCCCGGGAAAGTACAAGACCTCCGCTTTCTCCTTTGACGCCGGCATTGCAGAAATTCCAAGGGCAGTGGCCGCCCGTCTTGGGGATAAAGTCATGGTCAATGCCCATGTGACACAAATTGAAAAAAAAGAGGACCTGTTTCTGACGACGTTTCGCAATACCGCCGGAAAGCATTATACCCTCCGGTCAGACAGTGTTATCCTTGCCACCCCCGCCCCTGTCACACTTGAAATAGCCGGGCAGGTGTTGAGCCCTGAGCAGCGCCAAATCCTTGCGCAGGTGGAATACGCCCCTTTTATCACTCTGGCCCTGTACAGTTCCGTCCCTATTTTCACAAAGGGATTTGATCTGGCAGTGCCGGACAATATGTTTTTTACGGACATCTATGACGCCACCTGGATACCACGTTTTTACAATAATGAGCTCAAGAATCTGAACACCTATATCACCACGGTCTATATTGCACCGGCTACATACAGGGACAGATCCATCCTGGACCTTTCCGACAAAGAGATTCTTTCAAGAACATATTCTGATATGGAAAAGATTTTTCCAGGAGTGAAATACAAAATTGAAGGACATAAAATCTTTCGGTTTAAATACGGGTATCCCGTGATGAGCAAAGGGGCCTATAGGCGACTGACCCGGCTACACAGTATCACCCGTGCCCCCCTTACACTGGCCGGAGATTATATGATCTACCCCACCCTGGAAGCGGCAGCAGACTCAGGAGTAATGGCTGCGGAGAAAACCATGGAATGGCTTGAGGAACCTGACGATGATGAAGAATAATTAAGAAGGCCTACTCAGCTCTGTATGGTTCACCGTTTTTATACAACTTTAGCCTGCGGACAAGTTCCTCTTTGGATATGTCAAAACCGGCCTTCCCCGTGACCTGCGCCATGGCCTGCTTTTGTGTGTCAACCGCTATCTGAAACATCCCGGATTCGGCATAAGCGGCAGCCAGGGTGGCCAAAATAATGGGCTCGGGCGTATCCTTGTTTTCAAGTTTCAATGCTTTTTTTGCAAATTCAACCGCCTTTGCCCCACTTCGGAAATCCCACTTCGGGCAGGCGGCATAGACCCAGGCCATGGCCTGATATGCGTGTGAATCTTCCGGATCAATTTTAAGGGCCTTTTTAAAATCAGCCAGTGCCAGATTATAATTGCCTGTTTTAAAATAGGTGTTCCCACGGTGGATATAAACGTCCCCATGCCTGGGTCTCAACCAGACGGCATGACTCAGATCGGATATTGCCTGGTCATGTTTTTTTAATGCCAGGTAGGATTCACCCCGATATATGTAGCCCATATAATTTCTTGGAGCCAGGGCAAGATATCTGGTCAGGTCTTCAATGGCTTTTTCATACTTGCCGGTATGATTATACAAGGTACCGCGCCTCAGACGGGCCACAGGATTATCCGGACTTAAGTAGAGTGTTTCAGAGTAGCAGTCAATTGCCTGGTCTTTTTTTGCTTCAGACCAAAACACCTCACACAATTGATTTTTTACAACAATATAATTTTCTTTTGATAACTCATTGGACCTTAAGGCGCTTTGAAACAAGATTTTGGCCTTCTCCTTGTCTCCCTTTTTATTGGCCTCCATACCGGCGTTGGCAGCATCAACCGCACTGGCAAAACAATTGGAGGCACCGGCTGAACCAATTAAAAAACAAAGGACCATAATGTACGCGAGAATTCTGATTCTGCTCATAAAGGAAACACCCTCTTATTGCTGTCTATGGATCGGCTCCAAAATTACTTGAGCTTTTGTTTTCAAAATACCCAGTTGGGGTCTTTTGTCAAAATACCCATTTAAGGGGTTTTGGAAACAAGTTTCTGCCCTTCAGGGTATTTAGATCAAGTTATTTTGTAACGATTCCTATGGTTTTCAAAATTATCCCTAACCCGTTGAATTAATCCAATTTATCTCTTTGACTTTATTGAAAGTATTCTCATAAAAAAATGATCCTTCTTTTTCCGAGTTGAGACTCGGATGATCGGACATGAAATGATAATCCGGATTTCCCAGAAGCCTGCTAAAACCTTGGGCCTGCTTTCCCCATAAAAACCAGCAGCATTCAGATTTTTCAGAATCTATGAATTTTAACAACTTATCGGTAAAGCCTTCCCAATATAGGGCGTGTGAATTGGATACCTCTCTTGATCCGACTTTACATGTGAATGCCGTATTGAGCATCAGCACACCTTGATTTTCCCAATGATCGAACAACTTATCCGGACCCAGGATATTGAATTTGCCGGTCTCAATGTCTTCTCGGACCTTACCAAGACTTGCAACCGTTTTGGAATTACACTGGTATTTATGCAGCAGCTTGAGAATATTCCTTAACGAGGCATTTTGACCGGTTTTATTCCAGTTTGGAACTCTTTGATCCTCGAATGCTCTTCCGGTAGCGGCGCCGTCCTGGGGATACGGGTCTTGACCCAGGATACAAACTTTCAACCGGTCGAGATCAAACTTAAAAAATCGAAGAACCAAGTCCCACGGTGGTGTGAAGGGGGTCTTTTCTCCAATTGAACCTTCAATCTCTTTTATTTGCCCCATAATTTCAGGGGTGAGAAAGGCTCTCCATGAGGGATGGCAGGCTATTTTAAAAATCGTCATTTCTCCTATATACCTCATAATTTTGATTGGAACGAGTGAATTTTCAAATTGGGCTGAAAATTTTCTTGACCGGATCACCTCACTACGATAATGTACCGAACGGTTGGTTTTAATTTTAATAAGAGGCTACATGACGGCAACAAAAGGCGAGCTCACCAGGGCAAAGATAATAACAAAGGCAAAAGACCTTATCGGAAAACAGGGTTTTAACAATACAAGCATCAGCAACATTATCAATGCTACCGGTGTTAAAAAAGGGAACCTGTATTTTCATTTTCCCAGCAAAGAGGCATTGGGCAAAGCAATACTGGAACAAACAAGGCAGGAGGCAGCCGACTTTCTGACAAGTGCCCTCACCGGGTCCTCTCCCGGAGAAAAGCTTTCAAATTACCTTGATAACGTCTTTGAAAAACATAAACAGGTGAATTTTGTGGGCGGCTGCCTCATTGGAAATACAGCCATAGAAATGGGAGATACCAACCCTGCATTTTCCCTCATTGTAGGAACCATTTTCGACCATTGGAAGCAGACCCTTGCCGACCTTATCAGGCAGGCCTGTGAAACGGGGGAAATCAAGCTCGATATGGACCCCGAGCACCTGGCCCTGCACATGATTGCCGTTATCGAAGGGGGTATCATGATGAGCAAAGTCAGTAAAAACGGAAACGATCTCAGGCAAAGCCTTACCTCTTTGCGCCTGATCATGGGGATCTGCGATACCCCTGTTGCCACTGAGACTCACAATTAGCAACCACAACCATACGGAGATTATCAATGACACGATTAGACAATTATTCTGAAAGTGAACGCGCCCATCTTCTGGGACTTCCATGCCCCGAGTATGACGCAACACCATTTGCAGCAGCCCCGGCCTTGAACAAGCTTAAGGTTGCGATAATCTCTACCGCCGGTCTCCATGCACGCAATGACCGCCCCTTTGGCCTTGGAGAATCCGATTATCGATTAATTTCCTCAAAAACCCCGGCCAAAGATCTTGTCATGAGCCATATTTCAACAAACTTTGACCGCACCGGCTTTCAAATGGACTTGAATATGGTGTTCCCGGTGGACAGGTTGAATGAACTTGCAGACGAAGGATTTATCGGCAGTGTTGCGGGCTTTCATTATTCATTTATGGGCGCGACTGAGCCTCAGAAAATGGAAGCCACCGCCAGGAATCTTGCAAAAATCATGAAAAAAGACGGCGTCAATGCCGTTCTCCTGGTTCCGGTCTGACCTAATTGCACGCGCGCCGTGGGCGGGCTGGCACATTATATCGAAGGCGAGGGAATCGCAACAACCCAGATCAGTCTGATCCGGGAGCACACTGAGATCATCAAACCGCCCCGGGCACTTTGGGTTTCCTTTGACCTGGGCCGTCCAATGGGCGTTCCCAACGATGCGCAGTTTCAGCTGTCGGTTCTTAAACATGCGTTTAAACTGTTTGAAGCACCGTCAGGGCCGGTTCTTGAAGACTTCCCGAATGATGCACCCGATACCAAGAGCGAACCGGTTCAGGTAGCCTGCCCTGTCAGTTTTCAGATCAAATCGGAACCCCCGTCATCAACAACGCAGTTAACAAATCAATTTACAACTGAAATCGATCAAATGCGTTCCTGGTACGATATAGCCTGTAAAAAACAAAACAGGACGACAACCGGAATCAGCGGGCTGTCATCGGATGCAGCAGCGCAATTGTTGATACAATTTATCGATGAAACGTCAAGGCCAGAATTACTTGAAGACCCCACGTTGCCGGACAAGCTCCGCCTTGCCTGTGAAGATATCAAGGCCTATTACTTTGAGGCGGTCGTGGCCCAGCCGGGCCAGCCCACAGACAGCAAAAGCCTTGCCGACTGGTTCTGGGGGGAAACTTCAGCCGCGCTTGTCATCAATAAAGCCCGGGAAATCTGCCTTGACGATCCATCCGGAACTCTGATGATTCTGGGAAAGCTACTCCTCGTTCCCAGAAGCCAGATGCATAGATTCACCGATTAGACATATAAAACCGGCCTTCCCCATTCCCAGGGGAAGACCGGTTTTTTATAAACTCAGAGGCCGGGCTTAGTGACTGTATGTGCCGTCATAACACTTAATGACTTTGCTATCCACCTTTTCCTTTATCTGACCGCTCCAGGTCTTTACCTTGTCCAGCACGGCCTGGTATTTATTATCTTCTGATAATGTCTTGGCAGCATCGGAGTAAGCACCCTGCGACGTTCTGACGATCTCCTTGGCTTTTCTCTGGTACTCACCTTTCATACTTCCGATTTGTTTCGGCAACTCGCAGTCTTCATTCTGCCAGTGTGCATCGTCCATGTTACGCCAGGCCTCATAAGCCCCGTGCCCGGCTGTTGAGCCTTTTGCCTTGATCATAGCAAGGTGGTTGAGCTGCAGCTCGCAATTATGGGTGACGCCGGCGGTTTTAATCTGGACATTCAGCTTGACATCACCATACAGCAGAGCACTTTTGGGTTCGTAGATCTGCTTGATTCTGATAACGGTATACTTGAAATCAAGCCCGGGTACTTTCTTGTTTTCCTTACTCTCTATATAGTTCAGCGCGCCAAGCATATCTGCGCATGTTTTAAAGGTAATCGTCCCCCGCACCACATCGTTAATGTATCTGGCCACACTCTGACCGGTTGTCGCCGCCCGGGTTTTATACTTTGTAAAACATTTTTGCTCTATTCGTGGCGCCCCTTTCAACGAGCCGTAAGAGGTCACCTTTCGCTTCTTTTTTTCCATGATGATCCGCCCGTTCGGAGTCCTATTATAGGTCTTATTACCATCTTCATCCACAGTAGACGACTTTCCCCACAATATATGGCCCCCTGTATCACAATTGCTTTTTTCCACAAAATGGTTAAACAGCAATTCAAAATCAGCATTGGCCAATGCAGCCTCAGCAAGCAGATCTTCTACACCGCATCCGGCGTTACTGCATGGTGCATTCTTTTTATGATTTCTCTTAACCTTCTGTCTCCACAGTTTTTTCATGGGTTGCATCGGTGCTGGTTTCATGATTCCTCCTTGGGTTATATATATTTTAACTTTTTCTTAAAATAGTCATAGGTTGTTTATTTGTAACAGCAATTCTTATACCAACCTGCCTTTTTTTCTCCACGAAAGACCTAAAACCCCGTGAATTTAAAGCAGTTCACCTCATCCTGCCCGGATAATCAGCAGACACGCCACAACTTTATTGGCAGCTGCCGGGTTTTCATGGACAAATAAAGTGGCAGAGACAAAAAAAGTGCATCCAGTGGTTCATTTATTTTTGGGATTTTTTAAAGGATACCCTTTCATTGGGAATGAATGCAACAGGAAAGATTTCGCTTGGTTCTCTACACCTGCCAGACCGGGTCAGGTCCCTGAGGTTCCGGTGACATGGGCCGAGATTTTCAGGCGGGTACGGATAATCTGGGACAGGGTATCCACCCCCATGTTCATCAAAGCGGTAACTAAAATCAGCAACAGGGCGGTATCCAGATGATCCTGTGTAATGGCGCTGTCAATATAAAAGCCCAGGGTGGTAATGCCGAGAATGCCGAGAATAGCCGATTCCCTCATGATCACTTCCCAGCGATAAAACAGGAAGGCCAGGAACTGGCCGTAGCATCTGGGCAGTACCTCATAAAAATAGCGGTTAACCCATTTTTTTGAAGCGTCAAAGGGCAGCACCAAAAGATCTGCATTTTTCGCGGTGAGATAGGCCAGGATACCTCCGTTATGTAATGACAGGGCGAAAATCGCCGGCAGCATGGACGGCCCCCAGAGCTGAAGCCCGACATAGGCCAGGATATACTCAGGCGTGGTTCTCAATACCACCAAACCCAGATGGGCCGGCATAGTCACCCGGGATGAAAAGAATTTACGACTGGCAGGGACAAAGGCGACCAGAGTAAAAACGGCGGTTAAAACCAGGGCGATCTGTGTCAGCAAAAAGGTATGCCAGATGCCCGGCAGGGCCTGGGTGATACCGATGTCGCCTGCCCATGACAGAATCTGAGGCAAAGAGAATTCAAGGGCGCGGGTTCCATCGTAAAACCCCTGAGCCCGTATCGGCCAGGGCAGAATATCATAGGTAAAAAAACGGATGATGTTGTCCAGGGAAAAGGCAGTGTCCCAGGATGTCAGGAAAACCGCAGCCAGGATTGGTAAAACAACAATCTTTGCCCTTGCCCAGATCTTCAGGGAGATGATCATCAGATAAAAGATGTACAGCAGGGCTGCGGCTTCACTGTATAGTCCTTCCCTGAAGGCGGTTTCAAGATGGTAGCCCAGGGTGGGAAGACCGATGAAACCCAGGATGGTGCTGGACCTCAGGGCGCATTCAAACCGATAAGCCGTATAATTCTTCAGATGCGGATAGATAAGGGGCAAGGTAGTGTAAAGAAAGGCGGTGAGGGAATTTGTCCCCTTTGGCAGCGCTTCGGCAGGGGCCTGGTCCGCCTCCTGGCGGATCTCGGCATACACCTTAGCCAGGACCCCGGCATAGGGAACGGCAATGGCCAGAATTCCGCAGAGACTGTTCAGCCCGATAACGGGCATGAAGATAAACGCCCAGAACAACTCATGGATGGACCGGATGAAGGCACAGAACAGCCTGACCGGAGTATAGGCGAAAAACAGGGAGAGGAATGCCCCCAGAACCACAGCCCCAAACATTCCGATCAGGGCAAAACTAAGGGTATTTCCTATGGCCACGGCCAGGCCGGGCAGACTGAGGAAATCCGGGGAGGCAAGTCCCCGTGCCAATCGCCCGAGTTCAAGCCAGGGGTCAAAGGTGGTGACGGAGATATCTGCAACGGCCAAAGCGGCCAGCGCCGCAACAATAAAAACAATACTTATGCGCTGCATGATTTATCCGTACAATTGCGTTAACCGGGCATCCGTCACCTGTTCAACCGGCAGGTCAAACGCAACGGACCTGTCCTTAAGGGCAATGATGCGATGAAAGAACTGCCGGGCCAGATCAATGGAGTGAAGGGAAGAGACCACGGTTTTATCCGTGTCTGTGAGAAGTGTCATAATCTGTTCCTGCTGCACCCTGTCCAGGGAGGACACAGGTTCGTCCGCCATGAGGATCTCACCGCCGCGGAACAGAGCCCGGCCGATGCCCACCCGTTGCTGCTGCCCGCCGGAAAGCGCTCCGATCCGGACCAAAAGCTTGTCTTCAAGACCAAGGGCTGAGGCAATAGGTTTGACCTGGCTTAAGCGGGTACTGGAAGGCAGAACCAGATTCCGGACATTCTCAAACAGGGACAGGCGGTCCAGCTGCCCCATATAGATGTTGTGAAACACGGATAACTGCGGGACCAGGGCATAGTGCTGGTGGACAAAGGCGCAGTGATCCGGATTGAACTGATACAAACGGCGAAGCAGGGTTGTTTTCCCTGCCCCGCTCTGCCCGATCAGCGCGACCTTTTCCCCTTTGAGAATCCGCAGGGAGACCTGTTTCAGGGCGACAAATCCCCGGTAGGCGATGTCCTCGTTTTCCAGGGAAAGGGCCGGTGAAAGCTTCGGGATCATTTCTTTTGATAACGGCGGGGTCATGGGTGGTTTTACCTGAAAACTCCGATAGCCCGGCCCGTATCCAGAATGGGCTGGTACATGGTATTGTCCGCCTTAATAAAGCGCTCTCTTGGAAAGGCGCTGAGCAGCTCGGGATCCTTGATATCGATCAGGGCCTGTTGAAGCTTGGCGATGGTGCCTTTGCCGAAGACCTGATCCGCATCCCCCCTGACCGTCCAGTTGTAATCCGGATATTCAGGAGTTTTCCAGATTACCGAGACCTTGGCAGGATCGATTTCCCCGGCTGCCATTTCCTTTTCCCAGACCTTGAAATTCACGGCCCCGACCTGGTAACTGCCGGACTGTACCAGGGCAATGGTTTTGGAATGATCGCCGCTGAACCCGACCTTTGAAAAAAGGTCATCCGGCGTCTGGTTAAACTGCCTGCGGATAAAGTACTCAGGCATGAGTCTGCCTGAGGTGGACCCTTTTGAGCCAAAGGTAAAGGTTTGCCCCGCAATCCCCTTTGCCAGCTCAGCACCGGCAGTCAGCCCGGTTGAATGGTGGGCAATGATATAGGAGACAAAATGCTCGTCTTCCACCCCCTGGGCAATGGCTACGGAGCCGGGTACGCCCAGCCGGGCCTGCACACCGGACAATCCGCCGAACCAGGCCATCTGGACTTCATTATTTTTAAATGCCTGAACAGAGGCGGAATAGGACTTTACCGGCAGATATGTGACCTTAAATCCCACCTGCTCGGTAAGATAATCTGCGATTTTACCGAACCGCTGCTCAAGCCGGGCTGTGTCCTGGTCCGGAATGGCGGTGAATTTCAGTTCCGCAGCAGTGGCACTGCCAAGGCTACAAACGGCCAGGAAGAATAACAGCATCCCGGTCAGGATCAGATTCTTTATCACGGTTTACTCCTTTGTTTTTTTGTTAACCCACAAGTTAGTCTGAGCAAACAAAAATAACACCGAAAGTTTCACCGATCAAATCGTTAGTTCCAATACGAATCCGTCTTTTGTATTTAATTTGTTGATAATACGACTGACAGCTAATCCAGAAACTGCCCGATCACACTGTGCTCAACCTTGATTTTATGGATGAGACGGTCGTAATTGTGCATCCGCTTCACTGAGGTAAAGATGAGATACACCCCGAATCCGCCCAGTGTGGCATTAAGAAGGCCCAAAGGAATCAGAAAATGCAAAACGGAAAAGACATCGTAGTGCTTTGAAAAGGCAATCAAAAAACTGGTAATGGACATAGGCAGTGCCAGCAGGGCGATTCCGGTTCGCAGAATGGCAAGGGCTGTCCGCTTTTCCGCCAGCAGGAGCTGGGCTTCATTTATGGCAATGGCACTGATTTTGGCTTGGTCTTCCGTCATTTTCTCACGTACTCCTGTCATTCAGTTGATTCCTTTTCTTCGGTCTCTTCAAAATCGGGCAGGTCGTTCCGGATACTGCTATCAGGCCTTATTCCCATGCGATAGGCTGCCGAGGCAATGGCATGGGAGGTGGCAGGGCTTGAGGCGATTAAAAAGAAAATCAATACCAGAGCATAGCCCCAGGTGGCGTCTTCCCTGACAGCTGAGGCAATCAGAAGGAAGACCACGCCGAATACCCCGACCTTGCCCGTGGTATGCAGTTTTGAGTAGACATCCGGAAACCGGAAATAACCCAGCACCCCGACCAGGCTGAAAAAAGTCCCCGCACAGACCAAAGCGATTGCAATTAAGTTTCGTATTGTTTCCATAGGGTGCTTCCTTTAAAACATCCGTCTATCGGTAATATACCGGGCAAAAGCCACCACGGTAATAAAGCCCAGGGCGGCCAGACCCAAGGCCACATCCAGAAAAATATTCTGGTGGTGAATCAGGGCGCCCAGGACCAGAACCGCCAGAGCCAGGCTGCTCAACATATCCGATGCCATGAGCCGGTCAATCACATGTTTTCCCCTCCAGAGCCGGATCGCCACAATGGCCATAAGTACAACATGGACAAACAATGAACCGTATAGGACCGTGCTGAGTATGAATTCAAAAGACGGCATCACACCTCCTCCTTGCCGAAGATCAGCTGCAACAGGGAGCGTCTGTACTTTTGCTCCTGCTTGGTGACACGCTCGGTCTGTTCTACATCCAAGGTATGGATATACATGATCCCGGATTCGTCTGTCTCAATAAGCAATTCCCCCGGTGACAGGGAAATGGCATGGGCACTCAGGGCCTGTCCCAGTTCATGATCGCAATCCGGATCCACCGCCACTACACCGGATTTGAGCGGCATGGCCGGATCCAGCACCAGCCGGGCCACCTGAAACCCGCCGACCAGGGTATTTTTGGCCAGCAGCAGCAGATAGAGCACCAATGCCCTAAATCCTTTAAAAACGTCACCGGCCTGGACGGTTTGGCGACGGAAAGGCATCAATGCCAGCACGCCTAAGGCCACAAGGATGCCGAAACCGATATTATACCAACTGATATTGGTGGACAGGGCCAGATAGGCCAGAAGAATCATCACCCCTAAAATTATTCTATTCATTTTACGTCTCCCATGACTGCCAGAATATAGGATTGTACATCTGTGGCCCGGCCAGCCGCCTCCCCTGCCAGATCCACCAGGGGGCCTGCCATGATACCCAATCCCAGAACCATGATAATCATCAGAATCGGTGCCACAAGGAGATCGCCGCTGGGCTTGGTAAAAATATCCCCTTCCGGCTCCTGCCAGAAAATCCGCATAAAGGCGCGCATGGAATAGATCAGGGTAAAGGTGGCGGAAATACCGATCAAGGCCAGACCGTAAACATGGCCGGACTGGATACCAGAATTGAATACCATCATTTTGGAAATAAACCCGCTGGTGGGGGGAATACCGGCAAGTCCCAGACATCCGATAAAAAAGAGGACACCGGTAAAGGGCAATGCCTTGCCTACCCCTGTCACCACTGTAAAATCTGCAGATTTCACCGAAGCGCGTGAAGCCAGGTGCCCTGCCAGCATGAGCATGGCGGATTTAATAATGCTGTGGTTAAAGGC
The DNA here is from genome assembly GCA_003354055.1 of Desulfobacteraceae bacterium. Next base: position 25,508 of record PIVQ01000028.1, read on the forward strand.
AAATATCAGCGCTGCGGTAAGAGACAGAGTCGTCCCCCAACCTACGCCCACAAGGATAAAGCCCACCTGGGCCAGTGTGGAATAGGCCAGCATCCGTTTGACATTATATGTGGCAATGGCCGCAATACCGCCGTAGGCAATGCCTGCGATTCCCAGAACCATCAAAAGTGTCTGGATAAGGGAGGCATGGGGAACAAATATCAGAGTTGCCATGCGGATAAATCCGTATACCCCCAGCTTGACCACCACCGAAGACAGCATGGCTGAAACCGGTGTGGGCGCTGCCGTATGAAAATCCGGCTGCCAGAAGTGAAAGGGAAAGGTGGCACTCTTGATCATAAAGGTGGCGGTTAAAAATGCCACGGCCAGGGGGAGCATGGTCTTGGCCGGCAGTCCCGGGATGATTTGGGCCAGATGAGCCATATTTAATGTGCCGCAGCTCACATAGAGGGCGCCCACGGCAAGGAGCATAAAAAAGGCGGCCAACTGGCTCATATAAAAGTATTTATAGGCCGCCTCAGTGCCGAACCTGTCATCGGAAATGGCTGTAAGTACGGTACTGGAAATGGCCAGAAGTTCAACAAAGACAAAGAGGTTAAAGATGTCTCCGGTGAGGAAGGCGCCGGTAAGTCCTGTGGCAAGGAATAAAAACAGAGGATAGAAGGCCGAATAGCCCACACAGGCATCTTTGGCCCCCATGGCATAAATCACGCCGGCCAGAAGAACCACCTGGCTCATGACCACAAAAAAGACCGATAAAAGATCAGCCACAAAAGAGATGCCGAACGGGGCAGCCCACCCCCCTGACTGAAATACCAGGGGCAGATCAGCGCCGCGGACCTGGGTAAACAGGACCAGGGAAA
>PIVQ01001270.1 GCA_003354055.1 Desulfobacteraceae bacterium
TTTTCCCTTGAACAACAGGGCATTGTTATTGATGAATTCAAATGAGGTGGTATGTTGAGTCGGATTATCTGCAGTAAGAAGAATGATGCGATATGGAGCCGCCGAATGGTCAACCTGGTAGGTCCCCCTTTGGGTTTCCCCCTGTGCCTGCCATAAAAAATGACCATTGGTTTCAAAAATAAAAACAATGGCCTCTTCATGGCCGCGGTCAAGTCCGTACCAACGGCCGATAATTTTTTCCCGGGCAGGGAGTTCGGTGTCGTCAGTATCAGGCATGAACGAACTCAGGTAATCCTTTATTTTGGCAGTGATAACTTTTCCGCTTTCCAGCCAGAGTTGTACTGTTCTAATCTGGGGTTTGTGCCGGTTGAAAAACATCATGCCGTCATCAGTATTTTCCGCATTGGTGGGCGCATGATAGGTCTGTCCTGTTTCTGTCATCCCTTTTAGCTCTTCATTGAAATTTTCATCCCAGACGTCTTCACTCTTGGATACCGATTTAAGGCGCTGTTCCGTGCAACCAAGCGGCAATAATAATACCACCAACAAAGAAATTATAAACACCGATTTCATGATTAACCCTATTGTATTTTAATTACATTATCCTGCAACGATCCATAAGGTGGCTGTTGGACTGATTTATATCAAATCACAGGAATTCTCAAGTACCAGGTGCACTTGGATACCGCCTGGTAAACCATATATCAAACCAGTGCCAAGAATCTGTTGGAATTGTTTATATAATTGTAACAAGATGTAATAGAGGGTGGGGAAATCTCCACAATTGAGGTGGTGGTATGTCGTTGGTTTTGGTGAGAAATCACTACTTGGTTTGATAATATTTTTGATCCCATTGATCCATGAATTAATTAACCTATTGGATTCCCAATCGGAATCCATATCCTTTATACTCTCTTTTTTTATTTCACAGACAGGGTGGAATCTAATTTGCAATTCTGAAAACCTCAAGAAAAGCCAATCAGGGATGAAAAAGGGAAACAAGATGTTTTTTGATGATCTTATACCAAAAGAGATAGGCAAGTACGGGGTTGGTATGACAGCGGGAAAAGGTCGCTATCATTTTATGGCATCTATGGCAGAAGAAAATAAGGTCAAGCAGCTCTGTCTGTCCAGGCACCGGGAGTTAAGCGGGGTCCAGAAGAAGCCTGTGAAGTGGTTTGACAGCGAGTCCCGTGCGGTTCAGGTTTTCCGCAATAATAAAAAAGCCTGTCACAAATGCCTTCGCACCATTGAAACCATTGAATTGGGCCTTGATGAAGTCGATTAAAGTGCAGCCGCATAAAGTCATTATTTTTCCCATTTAAATTGTATATGCTTTTCCCTAGGGTAATCGCATGTAGATTTATTTTCAAAAAAGCAAAAATAAATCTAGATTTTAACTTTATAAAGCTATATACTGTATAGATAACAATAATTTTAAATTTCAATAGGTTATCTA
>PIVQ01000478.1 GCA_003354055.1 Desulfobacteraceae bacterium
TAATGAGGTGGCCCGTCAGTCCATCATGGCAGATCCAAACTGGAATGATGGCTACTACTACGATGGGAAAAAACCGGACATGGGCCTTGCCATTGCCCGGATGATAGGCCATATCACCTATCTGTCCGACGAGTCCATGCGGACAAAGTTCGGCAGGAAACTTCAGAACCGAAGTGCCCTGAAATTTGAATTCGGGGCTGAATTCCAGGTGGAGTCCTATCTCCAATACCAGGGCAATAAGTTTATCGAGCGCTTTGATGCAAACTCATTCCTCTATATTACCAAAGCCGCCGACTACTTTGACCTGGCCCGGGAATACGGAAAAGGCTCCCTGGTCAATGCATTTTCAAAGGCAAAATCAAAATTCCTTGTGGTCTCCTATACCTCGGACTGGCTTTATCCCACCTATCAGTCAAAAGAAATGGTTAAAGCCATGAAAAAAAACGACCTGGATGTCAGTTTTTGCGAAATTGACGCCCAATGGGGCCATGATGCCTTTTTGCTGCCTGACCCGCGCATCGACAATCTCATCACCGGATTTTTAAGGAGTATCACCCAATGACTCCCATAAATGTTGCCCCCCTCAGATATGACTTGAAACTGATTGCCTCGTGGATAAAACCAGGATCCAAGGTACTTGGCCTTGGATGCGGGGAGGGAGATCTGCTGTATTGGCTGAAAAATGAAAAGCAGGTGATTGAGCGGGGTATTGAAATCAAGGAAGCCAAGGTGGTCAAGTGCATTGAAAAAGGGATTTCCGTGCTTCAGGGGGATATTAATGAAGAGCTTGAGGACTACCCTGACAAGGCATTTGACTATGCCATCTGCTCCCAGACCCTTCACCAGGTCTATGACCCTGAAGTGCTGATCAATGCCATGCTCAGGGTGGCACGGAAAGGAGTGGTCTCTTTCCCCAATTTCGGACATATTAACGTAAGATACCAGCTTGCCACCACCGGCCGGGCACCGGTCACACCGGATCTGCCGTTTCAATGGTATAACACCCCAAACATAAGGGTACTCAGTCTGGATGACTTTAGAAGGTTTGCAGACCAGACCGGGTTTAAGATTTTAAGAAAAGCCGCCATCAACACCAGAAACCAGCACCGTCACGGCAAACGGGTATTTTTTCTACCCAACCTGTTTGCCACCTATGGGATCTTTTTAATAGGAAAGGAATAAACTCATGGATACTGATTTCGGAAACAGGGAAATAATTGACAAGATTATCAAGATTAAACAGGAGTTGGGCAATGAACTGGTCATCCTGACCCATCATTACCAGCGCAAGGATATTGTGGACCTGGGCGATCACCGGGGAGACTCCTTTGCCCTGGCCCAGAGGGCTGCCCGGGATGATAATGCAAAATACATTGTATTCTGCGGGGTTCACTTCATGGCGGAAAGTGCTGCCATTCTGGCCAATGAAAATCAGACTGTTCAGATCCCGGACATGAATGCGGGCTGCTGGATGGCGGATATGGCAGATGCAATACTGGTGGAACGGGCCTGGAACGAAGCCGTATCCGTTGTAGGAGAGGACATCCTGACCCCCCTGTCCTATATGAACTCGGACGCTCACATCAAAGCCCATTGCGGACGTCATCAGGGTGCGGTCTGCACCTCTTCCAATGCGCCCAATGCCTTTGAATGGGCCTTTAAACGGCGGGAGAAAATTTTCTTTTTTCCAGACGAACACCTGGGCCGGAACACGGCCATGGGTATGAATATCCCTGAAGATGAGATTCTGGTCTGGGATCCTGAAAAACCCCTGGGTGGCAATACCAAAGAGGCTGTGGAAAAGGCAAAGGTTTTGCTGTGGAAAGGGTATTGCCTGGTCCATACCAGGTTTACCACGGCGCAGATTCAAAACATGAGGGACAACTTTCCAGGTGCCAGAATTGTGGTTCATCCCGAATGTACCCACGAGGTGGTCAGCCTGGCCGATGCCTGCGGATCCACCAGTTTTATTGTGAGATATGTGACTGATGCGCCGGCAAAAAGCACCATCGTCATTGGTACGGAGATCAACCTTATCAAACGGCTGGCTGCAGAGCACCCGGATAAAAATATCCTGCCCCTGCATGATTCTTTTTGCCCCAATATGTATAAAATTAACCTGAAAAACCTTCTCCACACTCTGGAAAATATCGGTGAAGCCAATATCGTAACCGTGGATGACGAGATAAAAAAAGATGCTTTTATAGCTCTTTCGAACATGCTAAACCTATAGGCATGCTTACCTTAGAGAAAAGCCTTGGAAATATATCAGGATCAATTAAAAATATGAGAAACAGCGCGATAACGGGAATATTTGTTATCGCGCTTGTTCTTTTCTTTTCGTTAATATATGCAACGGCCTTTTGCGCCGATCGGGAACACTCAAGCCCGCCCTCTGATGCGGTCAGGGGGTTTTCCTACGAATATACAGCAGAAGAACGGGCCTTTATAAAGGCCAACTCAAAGATACGGGTGTCCAATGAATTTGACTGGCCGCCCTTTGATTTTGTAGCAAACGGGAAGCCCGCCGGGTTCGGTATAGAGCTCATGGATCTTCTGGCTGAGAAAGCCGGCCTGGAATTTACCTATATCAACGGATATACCTGGGATGAACTGGTTGAGATGTTCTTTGACGGAAAACTGGATGTGCTCCACTCCCTGAGCATCACTCCGGAACGCCAGAAAAAAGCCCTGTTTTCAGCCCCCTACTACCATTCAAAGCATGTATTGATTTATAGGTCCGATACCCGGGATCTCCAGACCCTCAACGACCTGGACGGTAAAATCATTGCCATGCCCAAAGGCTGGTCCACCATTGAATTCTTTGAAGCCAATTACCCGGAAGTCCATATTATAGAGGTGGACAGCAGCCGCCAGGCACTGGAGTATGTGGACCAGGGCAAGGTGGCAGCCACGGTGGAGCAGGAGGGCATTGCCCAGTATCTGATTACCAAATTCGGATTTACCGATCTTGCTCTTTCCAAGTGGCTGGACAATGACGAACTCCAAAAGACATCGTCCATGCACTTTGCAGTGCTCAAAACAAATCCGATTCTGTTTTCCATTTTAGACAAAGCCCTGTCCAACATCACCCTGAATGAGATGCGGATGCTTAAGGAAAAGTGGTTCTCCCGGGCCGGCCGCAGAATCGGTGCCGATGATGTGGGGCTTACCCCTGAAGAGCGGGGATGGCTGGCAGAAAAAAAGCAGCTGACCTATTGCATTTCAAAAGAGCGCATGCCCTATTCAGCCCTGAAAGGCACTCAGCCCATGGGAATTTCATCGGATTTAATGGAAATTTTCAGCGAGCGCCTTGATACTCAATTAGTACCTTATCCTGTTGCCTCCTTTTCTGAAAGTATCGCCCGGGCTTCCGACGGTTCCTGCGACATCATCCCCATGATCAGCAAAACCCGGGACCGGCAGAAATATTTAGACTTTACCGCAGGACACTCCGGATATAACGTTGCCCTGATTGCCAGGGAGGATACTCCTTTTATTCACGGGATTTCAGGCCTGACAAATTTAAAAACAGGAATTGTTCCCAGTTCTAATATTTTTGAAAAGGTTATCTCAAAATACCCGAAACTCAACTACCATTCAGTGGACAACATTGAAGAATGCTTGGAACAGGTGTCCACAGGTCAGCTGGATGTAGCCATCTTAAGCCTGCCCCAGGCCTCCCATTATATCCGTCAAAAGGGATTGACCAACCTTAAGGTTGCCGGCCACACCGGTATTGACGAAGATATGCGGATTGCAGTACTCAAGGGAAATACAACACTCCACTCCATCCTCTCAAAAGTTGTCAGGTCATTGGAAAACCAGGAAACGGAAGCCATTGGAAATAAATGGATGGCCATAGAGATGGAACACGTCATGGATTACACCCTGATGTGGCAGATCGGAGGGGCAGGCGGATTTATACTGGTCATGGTCATCTTATGGAACAGGAAACTTGCCCGACTCAACAGAGAAATTGCCTCGGCCAACCTCAAGCTACAGGACAAGACCACGGAGCTGGAACATATCTCCATCACCGACAGTCTCACCACTCTTTATAACCGCCGCTATGTTGAAAAAACCTTTGAACTGGAGCTTCGCCGCACCATTCGCCACAAACACGATATGTCCCTGATGATCATCGACATTGACTTTTTCAAGGCCATCAACGATACATTCGGCCACCAGGAAGGAGATACGGTGCTAAAGATGTTTGCCACTCTGCTTAAAACCAGTGTCCGGTCCACGGATACTCTGGGCCGGTGGGGCGGAGAAGAGTTCATCATTATCTGCCCGGAGATCAATATCGACAATGCGGTTCATATGGCCCAGGGGCTCTGCGATAAAATTGCCCAAACCCCTTTTGAAATCGCCGAAAAACAGACCGCCAGTTTCGGGGTGACCGGTTTTATAGAAGGAGACAGCATCCAATCCATGATTTCAAGGGCGGACAATGCCCTTTACCAGGCCAAAGCCAACGGCCGAAACCGGGTGGAATCCGTTGAATAAACACTGACCAGTGTGGAGCGGAACGCCTGGAAAAGGAGAGAAAATGAAAAACTCAGACTGGAACCCGGGAAGCCTGCTCCAAGTATCAGGAGCCTACTGGCAGACCTGTACACTTCATGCCGGTGTAAAATTAAATATTTTCACCTGTATCGGCAACGCATCCAAGACCGGGAAAGAGATCGCCGATCTTCTTAAAATGGATGACCGGGGGGTTATCGTACTACTCAATGCGCTTTCTGCCATGGGACTGTTATCAAAGACCGGCAGCACCTATGCCAACACGGAATCATCAAATTTGTACCTGTCCAAAACTTCCGACCAATATATCGGGTTCATGATCCTCCATCACCATCACCTGGCAGACTCCTGGGTAAACATGGACAAGGCCCTGGCCCTTGGGGGACCTGTTCGAAACTCCGGAAAAAGTCCGGACCCTCAGGTCAGAGAAAGCTTTCTCATGGGGATGTTCAATATTGCCATGGCAACGGCACCGGGATTAGCCCGGGAACTTCCCCTGTCCCAATCCAAAACCCTTCTGGATCTCGGCGGAGGTCCTGGTACCTATGCCATTCAATTTAGCCTTCACCATCCGGGGCTTCGGGCGGTGGTCTGTGATCTGCCCACCACCCGGCCGTTTGCCGAAAAAACCATTGGCCGGTTCAAGGTATCGGACAGGGTCTCGTTTACCTCTGGTGATTATACAAATGACGATTTTTCCCTGGACCAGACCTTTGATGCGGCCTGGCTCTCCCACATTCTCCATGGAGAAGGCAGAAGGATGGCACAAAAGATTATCCATAGGGCTGCCGCGGCCCTAAACCCCGGTGGAATAATATTCATCCATGACTTTATTCTGGACGAGACCATGGACAGTCCGCTGTTTCCTGCCCTGTTTTCCATAAACATGTTTCTGGGTACGAAGGAAGGCCGGTCCTACAGCCAGCAGGAACTGATCACCATGATGGAATCGGCCGGTATCGGTGAGATAAAACGCCTTGACTTCAAAGGCCCCACAGAATCCGGTATCCTTATGGGCACAAAAGGATAATTGCCTCTATAGAAAACGCTGGGGGCGAATCCGTTTACCTTTGTTATCACACTGTTCTGCAAATATTTTTTGACGGACCTGTTCTCTTGATGTATACTCTTTGGCAGTTTTGAATTCCATTTACAATTTGTTTGCGTCCCTGCTGAACCAGTACGTGTTTTACGAATTTCGCACAAAGTAGTATTAGCCTTTTTTGCAAATTTTGGAATCGTTACAAAATAACTTGATCTAAATACCCTGAAGGGCAGAAACTTGTTTCCAAAACCCCTTAAAAACTGCTTAAAGCGGCGGGTATTTTGAAAACAAAAGATCAAGTAATTTTGGAGCCGATCCTTAG
>PIVQ01000479.1 GCA_003354055.1 Desulfobacteraceae bacterium
TGATGGATGAGCAGGGTTTCTTTCCTGAACATGGCCTCAATCCAGTCTGTTTTGCTGAACATGGCCGTGGGCCTGTTGTGATCATCAACAACGATTCCCGTGCCCACAGGATTCCTCCGGATGATCCGCATGAGTTCATCATAGGGGGTTGCATCTGTTGTGGTGACCGGGTCCTTAATGTAGAGATCCATGATCGGTGTGTCAGGTGTTACGCCCCGGCTCACGGCCTCATAGAGGTTTGATTTTGTCATGAGGCCGAGCAGTTGTCCTTGTCCGTCAATTACCGGCAAGCCGTCGAATTTTGTCCGGCGAAGAAGATCGGCTGTCCTGGCAAGGGTATCTTTGGGAGAGAGGGTGGCATGATCCCGTGCGATGAGTTCCTGCAGAATGGGTTTGGTCATGGCGTTGTCCTGTAATGTCCGCTAAGATTTTTAGGATTTTGAATATCCAGTTTTTTCATTTTTGAATACAGGGTGGAGGGGTTCAGATCGAGGAGTTTTGCCGCCCCGTTTTGCCCTCTTATTTTTCCTCCGGTGTAATCCAGGGTGTCCAGGATATGACGGATTTCGATCTCCCGCAAGCTCTTTCCGATCCGGGTCGGGCCGGTTGCGTCATTGGAGATCGGGGGGGTGATAACAGGTACTTTGAAAAGCTGGCCCATACTTAAAAGTGCCCCTCTTTCAATGATATGTTCCAACTCCCGGATGTTCCCCGGCCAGTTGTACTGCAAAAGTTTTTTCATTTCAGTTTGGGGAAAGCTTTTGAACTGCCGTCCGGTTTTCAGGGTGTGAGTCTTTAAAAAATGACGGGCCAGAAGGGGAATATCCTCTTTTCGTTCCCGTAGAGGCGGCACATGGATGGGGAAGGTGTTGAGCCGGTAGAAGAGGTCCGATCTGAACTGACCTTTGCTGATTTCTTTTTCCAGGCTGCGGTTGGTGGCCACGATGAGTCTGAAGTCTGACCGGATGGTCTTATGCCCGCCGATGCGTTCAAACTCCCGGGTCTGGAGTACCCTGAGCAGACGGATCTGGGTGTCTACCGACATCTCACCGACCTCATCGATAAAAAGGGTGCCGTTATGGGCCTGTTCAAACCTGCCGATGCGGCGGTGAATGGCATTGGTAAACGCCCCTTTTTCATGGCCGAAGAGTTCGCTGCCGATGAGTTCATCGGGCAGGGCATTGCAGTTCACCGCAATAAAAGGTCCCTTCTGCCTCGGGCTTGTCAGGTGGATGGCCTTTGCCACCAGTTCCTTTCCCACTCCGGTCTCACCATGGATCAACACTGCCACATCCGCAGGTGCTGCCCGGTCAATATAGGAAAAGATATGGTTTACCGCCTTGCTCTGGCCGATAATACCGAATCTGGGTCCCGGGTCGGCATCCTGTGTCCGATCGTCAATCCTGCCTTCGGCAATAGAGTCAAGTTCCTTTGCCATGGTCAGGTTGGACAGGGCCAGGCCCATGACCGACGCGTAAAGCGTTAAGAATTCCATGTCCTCTGAATCAAACAGATCCGGAAGCAATCGGTTGTCGTGATACAGGGCGCCCACGATCTTTGTATTATACCGGATGGGGATGCAGATCAGTGAATGAACCGGCTCGGCATGGTTTTTTTCAACGGCGCAAGTCCGGCTTCGTACAACGCCTTTGTTCTCCGCCATGGTCTTTTGAATGATCTCCATTGACGGTGCAAACGTAGGCGTAAGGCTGATCTCCCGGGTAAGGTTTCTTGCGGCAACAAGCCGGGGCAGGGTGCTGCCATCAGTTTGACTTTTTAAGAAAACCGCCCCCCGCTCGGCCCCCAGCCACTGGCCGGATGATGACACCAGGCGATACAGCAGTTCCCCGATATCAGGTGATAGATCTGTTATCTTTTGGAGATCCTTTAGAACGGCATCCGGTTTCCGGTCGTCCAGACGGTTTTGGTGGACCGGTTTTAAATCATCCGGCAAAAAGGCAAGGTTGATGGAGGACAACTCCGTGGAAACCAGGTCAATGAGCGCCTCTCCCCGATCGCTCAGGTTTTCGGCAAACAGGATGTTGGCCAGAAAAAGCCGGGTTCTTGCAAGCTCGATGATATGGCCTGATTTTTTTATGGAGGTTTCGGATTGTTCCAGGGCCTGGATGATATCGGCGGCAGGGGCATTGTTCTTCTGGAGGGTAAAGGCCTGGTACCGAAGGGCAATGCCGCTTAAAAATACATTACCCGATTCAAAGGCCCGGCTGATTTCACTGTCAATGGAAAGACCGGTTATCCCGGGTATTTCCCCTGTTTCCACGGCCCAGCCCAGTTCCAGAACATAAGGGTAGGGCCACATGGATGCGTCAAGCCGTTCCCGGTGGGTGATGAACTTCTTTGCAAATCCGGCCGCCTTTTTCATGTTCTTTTTTCTGTAGTGGGCATAGGCCAGCAGCAGGGTGGAGAAGAGAAAGAGCGGGCTGTCCGGCCATCTTGCGGCATTCCTATGACAGGACTGAATCAGGATAAGGGCCTGGTCCTCCCGCTGCATGGTCAGAAGGCTGATGGCCAGGACAATATCGGCAAAGGCCTGCAGGAAGGGTTTATCCTGTTCCGCGCAAATGGTCCGGACTGTATCGATCATCCCAAGGCCCTGGGCGGTCTGCCCGGTGAGTATATAGCAATATCCCACGGTGGATGCGGCCATGAGAGGAAAGTTCTCTTTGGGAAATCCTGCATCACCTGAAACGGCCTTTTCATATAGGGTGACAGCATCGGTGAACAACCCCTGCCAATAGTGGAAAAAGGTGCTGTAGGTCACCTGGGCCTTGTCCTGGTCAGCAATGCCTTCGGAGATCTGCCAGCCGGTTTTAAACCACTTTGTCGCCTCGGAAAAATTGGATCGGTACCACTCATTCCTGGCCATGTTCATGTAGATCAAGGCACGGGCTTTTTCATCGCAGGCATTCTCCGCCCGTTCCAGGGCTGCTGCAAGGATGCGGGGCATCTTTCTTATGTCAAATTTGATTTCAGCCATGCCTGAATATTTTAAGGCCGTGGCAATAAACAGGGCATCGGCAACTTCACCTTCAATACGGCCAAGTCCCCGCAGCAGCCGGGTATAGCACCTGGCCGCCTCATCCACCTCAAGGGATTTCAGGTATAGATCCCCTGCCTTGGAAAGCCACTGGCAGCGTTCCAGATCATCTTCCAGATCGTCTTCCAGGACGTTTAAATGGCTGAAAATCCGGCTGGCTTTTTCCGCATTATCCGGCAGTTCCCGGAGTAACAACCGTCCGATTTCACGGTGGAGCAGGGTTTGTTGCCCTGGCGGCACCTGTTTCTGCCAGGAAAGTTGGATTTCAGGGCTTGAAAATGAAAACCAGCCCACCTCTTTTTTCGTCAGTATCTCTTGCGCTGCTGCAGTCTCAAGAATCTCCAGGAGAACAACTGCCCGTTTGTCCGTCAGCCGGATGAGCCAGTCTATGGAAAAATCCCGGTCAAAGTAAGATGCGGTCTGCAGGACCCGGGAAAATTCATCAGAAGGGGTTGCTGTTTTCGGAATCAGGTCGTGGGTCATGGAAAACCTCCTTAGTTTCACCCTTGTCAGGCAACCATAGTCAAACTTTATTTCTATGTCAAGGATGCATCCGAATAAAAACGTATGCATCTTTATTTCGATGGTTTGGGGTGAGGTGATTTAAGTCTTTTCTTTTAATGCTTTGAAATTAAAGGTTTTTCATCTCTGGCACAAGAGTTGCCATTATATCTGTCAGAATCAAAATTATTTTCAACCAAAGAGGAGGAAGGCAATGGCCATACATGCTGACACAAATAGTATACGGGACCGGCTGGTACTTAAAACCGTTCACAATATCCGGAATTTCAGGGAAAAGGAAAACACCTCCAAGACCATGTACCGTGAGGGCATCAAGCTGGATCTCCAGCGTTCCAGGCTTCTGACGGAATCCTATAAAGAGACCGAGGGCATGCCCATGGTGACCCGAAGGGCATTGGGGATGGAGAAAATCCTAACGGGCATGGGGCTGTATATCCAGGACTGGGAGTACATCGTGGGTAACAATGTCCCCACCCCCCAGGGGCTGTACTTCGGTATTGATATGAACTGGCGGTCGGTAAAGCGGGTGGTTCACAGCAAAGAGGGAAGTTCCCTTTTATCCGACGAAGAACGGGAAGAGTTGGAAGAGCTTGTGACCTATTGGGACGGCAAATCCATGAGTGACATCCAGCAGCGGACATTCAGCGGAGATGTCCTCAAGTTCTGGGATTTGAAACAGGGATCTCCCGGGATCTGGTCCCATTGGTCGGAGCTTGGGATTCCCAATTACGAGAAAATCTTCAAGGTGGGGTTCAAAGGACTCATCGACCAGGCGGAGTTCAGGCTTGCTGAAATCGATATAGAGGTGCCGAACGATTATATCGAGCAAAAGGAGTTTCTCCAGGGAGTTATCATCTCTTTGAAAGCCGTCATTACCCTGGCCCATCGGTATGCAAAAATGGCCCGGCAAAAGGCGGATGCTACGGATGATCCCATTGCCCGGGACCGACTTTTAACTATTGCCGCAACCTGCGACCGGGTGCCCGAACATCCGCCGGAAACTCTGCTGGAGGCGTTGCAGTCCTTTTTCTTTATCCATGTGGTCCGGTATATTGAATACTCCACCCTGGGTATCGGTGTCCGGTTTGATAAACTCTTCGGTCCCTACTATGAGGCGGATCTTGAGGCGGGGAGAATCACGGAAGAGGAGGCATCCAGTCTGCTTCAGTTGCTCTGGGTCAAGTTCCACGAACTGGGTTTGATCTATTCTCCCACCCTGTCGGCGGCTTACGGCGGCGTGGCATCTCTCCAGGCCATTACCCTTGGCGGTGTGGATGAGTTCGGCCGTGATATCACCAACAAGATGACCTATCTGGTTCTGGAAACCGCCAAAATAATGCGCACCCCTGAACCCACCATTGTCATGCGCTACCATGACAAAACTCCGGATGAATTGCTGTCAAAAACCGTTGACTGCATCAGTACCGGCATCGGCTACCCGTCGTTTTTTAACGACAAGGCCATGGTCCCCATGCTCAGGGGATGGGATGTCCCCCTGGAGGAGGCCCGCGACTATGCCGTCACCGGTTGCGTCTATCTTGAGATCCCCGGGAAAAATATGGCCAGAAGAGCCTATGGGGCCTTTGTTCTTCCCCTGGCCCTCTGGTATGCCCTGAACCGGGGCCGTCATCCGATCTCAGGCGACCTCACAGGAGTGGCCACACCTGATCCTCTGACATTTACCTGCGCAGAGGATATCATGGAGGCCTATCTTGAACAGGTGGACTTTTTCTTTAAAAACCATTGTAAGATCGAAGCCACCTGCCAGTCCCTTTACGAACGCTATCTGCCCAGACCCTTTTACTCCGCCATGCTGGATGGCTGTATCGAACAGGGGAAAGACTGTCGCAAATGGATCTATCCCTCACAGGCAACCGACTTCTGCGTCATCCTTGGGCCCTCCAATGTGGCCGATGCCATCACCGCCATTAAAAGAACAGTTTTTGACGATAAATCCGTGAAAATGGAATCTCTTCTGGCGGCCATGAAAAAGAACTGGAAGGGGTTTGAAAAAATCCACAAACTCATCCTTGATGCGCCGAAGTACGGGAATGACGACGACTATGCAGATGAGATCGCAGCCCAGGTCCATCACAGGACATCCGAGGTCCTGGCCAGATCCAAAAATAGGTTCGGCTATCCCCTGCGCGGTGACGGCAGCGGTATCTCCGTAACCTACGGTGCCGGCGCCATGGTGCCTGCAACCCCGGACGGACGTGTGGCCGGAGAGGCTTTGTCCGATGCCACCCTGTCCCCATTGTTCGGTATGGACAAAAACGGACCCACAGCCATGTTGAACTCCGCCGCCAAAATCAG